>JALVDI010000571.1 GCA_027009115.1 Polyangiaceae bacterium
CTGCTCGGCGGGCGGGTAGGCTGCAGCGATGAGCTCGGCGGAGCGGCGACGGTCCGCGACGATGGAGATCATGGCGTGTCGCGCACGTGCGTCGATGACACGGAAAAGCATCCGGGGGTCGTCGCGTTCGAGGGCGAGGGCCGCGTAGGCCATCGCGCCCTCGACGGTCCGCGGATCGGGGGTGCCTCCAATGCCGCACCCGCAGCACAGGAGAGCGGCCATCAGGGCCTTGAGGGTCGTGGGCATATCGTCGTCCTTGACATGATGTGCGATAAGCGGGATTTAGAAGATGTCCTAGGCTCCCATGAACTTCATCGCCGCTGGACTGACGGATGTCGGGCTCCAAAGGGAGCACAACGAAGACAGCTTCTGCATTTTGCCGGAGCACCGTCTCTTTATTGTCGCCGACGGCATGGGTGGCCACAGCGCTGGGGACGTCGCCAGCAAGATGGCGACCCACGCGATCGCTACGTTCTTCCAGACGACGGCGAGCGAAGACGCGACCTGGCCCTTTAGCTTCGACCCGCAGCTGACGGTCGAGGAAAACCGGCTCATCACGAGCATCCAGGTCGCGAATCGGAAGATCTTCGAGGCCTCGACCAAGCACCGCGAAGTGCAGGGAATGGGCACCACGGTCGTCGGCGCGCTCTTCTCGAAAGAGCGCTCGCGCCTGTACCTGGCCCATGTCGGGGACAGCCGCGCCTACCGCATCCGGGGCGGGACCATTACGCAGCTCACCCGCGATCACAGCTTGCTCAACGACTTCCTCAAGAGCCGGCCGAACATGACGCAGGAGCAGCAGGACGAGGTCCCCAAGAACGTCATCACCCGCGCGCTCGGTATCAACGGCACGGTCGCGGTCGACATGGTCTCGGACGAGCCCGAACCGGGCGATGTCTACCTGCTGTGCTCCGACGGACTCAGCGGCATGGTCTCCGACGAGGAGCTGCTGCGCTTGGTGCACGAAGCCGACGGGGACATGGAGAAGGCAGCGAAGGACCTCGTAGCCCAGGCCAACGCCAACGGCGGCGAGGACAACATCACCGTCGTGGCGGTGATGTTCACCCCCTGACCGCCTCGACGACGCGCACCTGAGAACTCCTCGGCGACCCAGGGTCGCCTCCGATGCGGTCGGGCGTCGTGCCAGGGTCGCCAGGTTTGGGTCGCACCCAGTCCACGGATCGACTGACCCTCGGCAGGGCTGGTCCCAGGCGAAGAGCTGGCGCACACGTTGGACCCGTCGATCGCGCATGCCCGCACCATGCGGCCTGCGGCCCAAAGAACCACCTCACTCGAAGGGACGGTAGAGCCAGAGGAGGCTCGAGCGGTCGTCGCTCAGCAGAACCGGCGCCGCGTCCACGGGTCGCCAGCCGAACGGCGCAAGAGCTCGGAGACGTTCGGTGGGTCCCACGAGCACGTAGCGCGACGGGTCCTCCAGCGGCGCCAGCGAGCGGACGTGGTTCTTGATCCAGGCCGCGCGGCCCATGGTTTCGGCCGCGGCGCGGACACTCGGCGCGAGGTCGAAGTAGCGGTTGGACACGTGCAAGAGCACGAGGCCGCGATCGCCCACGCGGCGAAGGTAGAGCGCCATGGCTTCCCGGGTGAGCAGGTGCAGGGGCACCGCGTCGCCGCTGAAGGCGTCGACGAGTAGGAGATCGTAGGTGGGGGCGCCGGCGGCGTCCTCCTCGGCAAGGCGCTGGCGGGCGTCGCCGGTCACGATACGGACTTGCGCGGGGCCGTCGAGGTACGCGAACCAGCGGCGCGCGAGCTCGGACACGAAGGGGTCGATCTCGAAGAAGGTCACGCTCTCGCCCAAGCCGAGGTGCCCGGCCACCGCCCCCACGCCTAGGCCCACGACGCCGAGCCGGCGAGGGGTGGGGAGCAGCCGGAGCACGTCGCCCAGCGGCCCGGCGGGCAGGTAGTAGCCCACGGGGTCCCGGGAGAGGGTGGCCTCGACGCCCTGGCCCGCTTCGATGGGCTGACGACCATGCAGGGTGCGTCCGCTGAAGAGCCGCCGGACCCGGACTCCATCGTCGGTGGTCTCGTCGACGCGGTAGACGCCGTAGGGGCTGCGACCCGTTTGTAGCGCCGGCGCCGGTGCGTAGCGCCAGAACAACGCCAGCGCCGCGGCCGCCAGGACGAGCCCGAAGGTCGCGATGGATGCCCGCGGCGCGTTCCATGGGCGGTGGCGCAGCCCCATCAGGAGCCAGAGCGCGAGGATCGACAGCGGGTACTCCCAGAGCTGGTCGAAGACAAGAGGGGCGACGATCGCCACCAGCACGCTCCCGAGCCACCCTCCCAAAGCGAGGGCCAGGTAGAACCAGGTCAGCGAGGGCGGCTCGGGACGCGTCGCGTAGAGCTCCCCGTGAGCCGCGAGGCCGACGACGAAGAGCGCCGCAAGGTACACCAAGGGAGCCATGCCCTGAACGCCGGGCAGCAGGACGTAGGCCAGCAGGCCGAGGACCGTGAAGTGAGGCCAGAGGCGACGAAACCAGCGCGGGTTGAAGCGCGCGCGCCCGAAGACGAGGATGAAGGTCAGCAGGTAGACGACGAGCGGGGGCACCCAGACGAAGGGGGCGTTGCCCAGGTCGAGCACGAAGACGTTGGTGACGGCGAGGGAGAACGCGCTGGGCACCGCCGCCAGCAGTACCCAACTCAGCAGCTCGGGCGCCGGCGGTCGGGGGCCCACCGCGTCCGCGGCCATCCGCGGCTTGACGCGCCGGTAGGAACCGTAAGCAGTGATCAGGTAGAGGACGTAGCCGCCGGCCCACCACCACGCCTGCCGGCGAAGCCCCACGGTGGGCTCCCACAGGAACACGTAGGCGAGCAGGGCCAACAGCGAGCCGGCGTTCGAGCTGGCGTAGAGCCGGTAAGGGTCGTTGCGGGCGTCGAGCTCCGAGCCGGCGAGCCACTGCTGCGCCACGACGCTGGTCGACGCGAGGACGACGAAGGGGACGCCGAAGCGCGACGCCAGCGTGCCGAGCAGCCCCACGACGCTCGTGTCTTGCGGCCCGACAGGCGTCCCGAAGGGGAGGAACGCCAAAGGCAGTAGGAGCAGCGCCAGGTGGAGCCGGCCGATCCGAGGCGCGAGGAGGTGGGCGTAGAGGTAGCCGAGCAGGAGCGCGCCCTGGAAGAACATCAGCGTCGTCGACCAGACGTGGAAGGCGCTTCCGAACGCGGGCAGCAGCAAGCGGCCGACCATGGGCTCCATCGCGAAGAGCAACGCCGCGCCGGTGAGGACGTGGAGCTGGAGCCAGGCGAGGGGGCGCATCGGGCGGAAAGGTAGCGCACTTTCCCGGCAAGAAGACGTCGCATCCCTTGGGCTCGACGGGACGCTGCATTACCGTCCCACGATGCAGCGCTACTTGCCACGCCACCGCCCTCCGCTCGAGTTCCGGCCCCGAGCGGAGCGCCCCGGGCGTGGTCTGCGCGTCCGGTGGCTCGGTGCTGCCGGGCACGTGGTGCAAACGGAGACGACCACCGTCCTCCTCGATCCCTTCCTGACGCGGCCCGGGCTGCTGCGGACCGCGAGCGCGCGCCTGAAGCCCACCCCCGAGCGATGGTGGCGCTGGCTCCCGGAGCGAGTGGACGCCATCTGCTGTGGCCACAGTCACTACGACCACCTCCTCGACGCGCCGGAGATCGCCCGGCGCACCGGCGCGCTGCTGCTCGGGTCGCGAACGACGGCAAGCTTCGCGCGGGCTCACGGCCTGCGGCCCGCGCAGATCGTCGAGGTCCCGCCGGAGGGCCTCACCCGGCGAGTGGGCGACGTCGAGATCCGCTTCGTGCCCAGCCGCCACGGGCGCATCGTCGCGGGACGGGTCCCGTTCCCCGGCGAGGTGGAGCGTCCGCCCATGCTGCCGGCGCGGGTATTCCACTACCGCATGGGAGGCGCCTATGGCGTCCATCTGACCACACCCTTCGGCTGCCTCTACCACAACGGCTCGGCCGACCTGATCGACGCCGAGCTCACCGAGCTGAGAGCCGACACGATCCTCGTCGGTCTGGCCGGGCGGCGCTCCACACCGGACTACCTCGGTCGGCTCCTGCGCCTGCTGCGGCCGCGCCTCGTGGTCCCGACCCACCACGACCTGTTCTTCGCGCCTCTCGAAACCGGCGTTCGGCTGCTGCCGGGGGTCGCCCTCGACCGCTTCGTCGCCGAGGTCGGGGGCGCCGGGCGCGTCGTGATGCCGACCTATGAAGACGTGCTGACGATCCCCGCGGGCGATCCTCGCGACGCGACCTTCGCGCCGCTCTGACCCGGCGGCCTGGCCTCATTTGAAGGCGCGGTTGAGCGCGAAGCTGTAGCCCTTGGCCTCGTTCTGGACGACGTCGCTGCGCAGCTCCCGAAAGCCGGCCTCCTTCAAGAGCGGCGCGATGCCGGCCCAGTCCCACCGGTAGATGCGGCGCATGGTCAAGGTCGAGACCTTCGGCGCGGCGTCCGGCGACCGGTCCAGATAGATGTGGTGCTCGTCGATGACCTCGGGCCGGCGCTCGGCGACGATCGTCAGCGTCACCGTCCGCCCCTGCCGCGAGTGCTCCCAGGCGACGCGCTCGGGCACCATGTGCTCCCAGTCCCATTCGAGCAGTCGCAGCCCGGCGCCCGGCTCCGGCTCGCGAGCGTCCGAGAAGAACCACACGAGGGCTCCCCCCGGTCGTAGCGCCTCGTGGAAGCTCCGTAGGGCGGCGAGGAGCGCGTCGGGCTCTTCGACCCAGTGGAGCGCGTCGTTGAAGACGAGGTCGTAGCGCCCGCGACGCGCCTCGCCGAGGGCTTCCCAAGGGAGGTCGAGGACGGGGACCTCGAGCCCTGCCTCGGCGATGGCCGCGGCGGCGTAGCGTCGAGCGACGGTGCTCGTGTCGCAGGCTTCGACGGTGAAGCCTTCCTCCGCGAGGTTGATCGTATGGTCGCCCAGCCCGAGGGTCGAATCGAGCAGGCGTACCGATCCTGGATGCATGCGGCGCAGGGCGCGCTGGCTGTCGCGCTTGTAACGCCGAAAGTCGAGCGGGTCGCAGGCCCTGCGGAAGATCTCGAACGTCCAGTAGCGGTCCCAGTCGAGCTCACCGAGCATGCCGCAGCGTGCCCCAGAGCCGCGATTGGGGGCGCAAAAATCGTCGCCGGCGCCGGTTCTTGGTGCGATTTCTTTCGGATTGGGAGGCCTCTCACGTACCATGGAGCCCAATGGCGAGCCCGTTCCACCGGGCGCGCATCCGGTGGATGCGCGAAGGCGAACCGGGTCCCTCCGAGGACTACGAGGTGCGCACCATCAGCGAGCGCGCGATGTTCGTGAAGGCGAGCGCGCCGCCGCCTGCGGGGAGCCGAGGCGAGGTCACGCTCCTCGACGACACCGGCCGGCCGATGCTGTGCGCGATCGTCCGCGTCGTCTTTCGCAAGCCGGGTTCGGGGGTGGGCGTCGAGGTCCTTGAAACGAAAGATCTCACCGAGCCTGGCGAGGAGCGCGAGAGCTCGCGGCCTCCCCCCCGCTTCGACGCCAACGGTGTCGAGCAGCGCCCGCCGGCGCGGCGGCGCTCGACCCGGCCGCGCTCGCGCAAGCCGACTGCCATCGGCGTGGGCGTCACCCCTCCGCCGGAGACCACCTCCTCAGCGAGCGCGCCGCCCAAACGGTCGCGCAGGCCCCGTTCACAGAAGCCGACAGCCATCGGCATCCCGTCGGCGGCGCCCAAACCACGGCGCAGGACACGCTCAGGAAGGACTCTCGTGGGCATCCCGACGGCGCCGCCGGAAGCGGCGACCGACCCAGCCCCCCCGCCCGACACTTCCCGGGATACCCAGGATGCGCCGCGGCTCGACCTCGACGCCGACTCGGTCCAGCTGCGGCCAGACACGGGCTTCGCGCCGGTGTCCCTCGCTCCGGACGCCCTCGCCGCGGGCCCGACGGACCCCGCGCCTCCGGACGCCCTCGCCGCGGGCCCGACGGACCCCGCGCCTCCGGACGCCCTCGCCGCGGGCCCGACGGACCCCGCGCCGCCCCCGCAAGCCGCCGTGCTCGACGCTGCCGAGAGCGAGCGCGCGCTCTCGAGCCTCGACGAGCTGCCGGACGCCCTTGACCTCGAGCTGCCGGACGAGGCCGTCCCTGCGAGCGACTCTTCCCCTCCGACGAGCGAGCCCGCGGAGGCGCACGACGCTCTTCCCACCTTGGACGAGGACCCCAAGGAGGTCGCGCCCGGAGCGACCGAAGCGGAGGAGGACATCCTCGCGGCGCCGCCGGAGCTCGATCTGCCCGAGTCCGAGCCCGAGCCGGCCTCCGCGTCGAGCGACGCCTCATTGGGAACCAAGACCTCGACCGAAGAAACGCGGCCCGAAGGCGATCGCTCCAGGGACGAGGGGCCCTCGGAGATGCGCGCGGACGACACGGCGTCGGTGGTGGTCGACAGCTCGCTCCTCGCCGAAGCGCGCTCCGCGCCCCCGCCCAAGCCGCGCGAGGCCCGCGTCGCCACTCGCATTCGTGGTAAGGGCAAGGCTGTCGGTGTCGCCATCGGCATCGACTTGGGCACCAGCAACACCTGCGCCTCGGCCGTGATCGGCGATCGCCCGCAGGTCATCCCAACCCGCTGGGGGACCAACACGATCCCGTCGATCCTGGCGTTCATCGACGGCAAGCCCATGGTGGGACACGCGGCGGCCAAGCGGCTCATCATGAACCCCGAGCAGACGATCTACGGCAGCAAGCGCCTCATCGGCCGCACCTACACCGCGCAGCTTCACGACGAGTACCAGCCTTACTTCGCCTATCCCCTCGCTGCGACGGACGACCAGCAGTTCGGCGCGGCGCTCCCCGAGCGCGTCGTCTCCTTCGAAGAGGTCGGCCAGCGCCTGCTCGCCGAGGTGCGTGAAGTCGCCGAGCAACACATGGGCCAGACCATTGGCAGCGCCGTGGTCACGGTGCCGGCGTACTTTGGCGAGACTCAGCGGGAGGCCGTCCGGCGCGCGGCGCGGGCTGCGGGGCTCGTCGTCGGCCGCATCGTCAACGAGCCCACGGCGGCGGCGGTGGCCTACGGCTACAACCGCCGGGACGACGCGACGCTGGTGGTCTTCGACCTCGGTGGTGGCACCTTCGACGTGTCGGTGTTGCAGGTCAAAGAGCAGCGCTTCGAGGTGCTCGCCACCGGCGGCGACGCCTTCCTTGGAGGGATCGACATCGACGACGTGCTGGCGAACTACCTGCTCGAAGAGTTCCTTCGCGTCGAGCGCATCGATCTCGATCCGAACCCGCAGCAGCTTGCACGCCTCCGTGAAGCGGCCGAAGAGTGCAAGCGCGGCCTGTCGATGCAGCACCGCTTCGGCGTCTACCTGCCCCACTTCGCCACCGTCGACGGCAAGCCCCGGCACCTGCAGGTCCCCGTCGAGCAGAGCACCTTGACGGAGCTCACCAAGGAGATCTGCGACCGCCTCATCGACATCACGAGCGACGTGCTCGCCGACATCGGGTTGACCCCCCGGGACGTGGACGACGTGCTCCTCGTCGGCGGCGCGACTCGCCTCCCGCAGGTGCAGGACCGCGTCGAGGAGTTCTTCGGACGCCGGCCGAGCAAACGCATCAACCCCGACGAGGCCGTGGCCCTGGGCGCCGCGTTGCTCGCCGACAAAGGCGGGCTGGTCGAGTTGATCGACGTGCTGCCGATCTCCATCGGCTACCCTGGCTCCGGCCGTCGC
>JALVDI010000572.1 GCA_027009115.1 Polyangiaceae bacterium
GGGCATGCCAAGAGCAGCGGAGCGAGCAAGGCGGCGGCGGCGTAACAAGGAGATCGATGCATGGGGCTCGGGTGGGTCGCGCCCGCCGCTGAGGGTATCAGAGGTGCCGCCGGAGCTCGCGCGCTCTCGCAGGAAGTCAGTCCGAGCTTCGGTTGAGGGACCAGTCGTAGGGCGCGAAGCGGACCGGCCAGCCGGCGGAGCGGGCCGTTTCGAAGCGCGCTCGCCGTTCCCCATCGAGGTAGTGCGCGACGAAGTCGAGGGTCGTCGAGCCCAAGCCATGTCGCGCCGCGTGCGCGCGGAAGTCGGCGTCGTACCAATCGAAGATCGCCGACAACACCAGCGCTTCGCGGTCGACGTCGATGCGCACATGCCTTGGGTCCGCGACCATGCGGCGGGTCGCGGACTCGAGCTGGGCGTCGAGACGGTCGGTGTCGAAGGGCTCCGGCCACAGCGAGGGGCAGGACACGGAAGCGCAGTTGATGGCGGCATGGATGCGGGCGTCGCCGAGCTCTCGGAGGTGGACCTCCAGGTCGTAGAGGTTGGTCCAGCCGCCGTCGAGGCCGAAGCGCAGTCCGTAGAAGAACCCGAACCCAGCTCTCGGCTCGATGGGCCCGTGGACGTCTCGCACGCTCCCGATCGGCATGTGTGTGACCACCCCGAGCAGCACGAAGGTGTTGTAGGCGTTGATCTCGTAGGCCAGACGCGAGGCCGCGTTCGGAAACACCTCGGGAGTGCTCTGGGGGCCGAACGCTTGAAACGCGGCGGCTTGTCGGCGCAGGCGGGCCTCGTCACGCCGCAAGCCCTCGTAGTCCATGCCTTCGGAGCGAAGGTGGGCCCGCAACAATCGCCCGAGGGGCTCGGTGGTGTAGCGCGGCGGCGGCGCAAGCTGGGGATCGACGCGCCGAAAACCGAGGCCTCCGTAGACGACCCAGCCCAGGCCACCGAGGATCAACGGCCAGAACACCCAGGGTTTGAGCCGCCGCAAGCGCTCCTTCACGAAGTGACCTCGCCCTCGAGAAAGGCCGCGATCGGAGGGAAGACGACGGCCTGGGCCACGTGACCGACGGCCAAGTCGCCATGCCCAAAGTCACCGGGGGCTCCATCGCGCGTTCCCAGTTCGCGGTAGCGCTTGTCCTGGCCACCCCACGCTTCGAAGGCCACGCGCACCGCCGACGGGGGAGCGAGCTCATCGTTGGCGCCGGCCAGAAAGAGCGCCGGTGCGGCCACACCCCCCAAGCGAGCAAGCTCGGGCGGCTGGAGCAGGGTGCCGCTGCGAGCGAGAGCTGTGAGGTCTGCGCCAAGCTCTGCGGGGATGTCCTCGAGGACGTTGACCATCGCCCGCGCCGCCTCGGCCGCGGTGAGGTTGGCGGGGTTGTAGAGCATCCGGTGCAGCGGCGTGCGCGCGAACCCGACGGCGAACGCCAGCGAGCGGGCGGCCAGCCGCAGAGGGAGGCTGGGCGTGAGCCACCGAGGAAGGTAGAGCGCGGGTCGTAGCAAGCACAGCGGGACGTGGAGGTGCGCGGGCGCGCCGAGCGCCACGACCCGCCGCAGCGGAGCCGCGTCCAGGTAGGCGCGAGCCAGGGCCGCGTACAGGAGCATCCCGCCCATCGAGAAGCCCACGAAGTCGAGACGCCGACTCGCCGTTCGGCCGAGCACCGCTGCGACGGCCGTGGGCAGGTCGTGGCGGGCCATCGCCTCGAAGCGCGCAGGTCGGCCACGGGAGCGACGCGGCAGGGCCGCCCGCAGGGTGAGCAGCCAGACGTCCCGCCCCCGTCCGTGGAGAAGGCGCGCAAGGGACGCGTCCGGCAGGGCGTCGAGGTTGCGGTGGTTGGCGGCGAGCCCGTGGACCAACAACACCGGCGTACAGCCCGGGCCCTGCGGCCC
>JALVDI010000573.1 GCA_027009115.1 Polyangiaceae bacterium
GCTGCTCATCGGCGGCGCGATGGCCAACACCTTCCTCGCCGCCAAGGGCTACACGCTCGGGCGCAGCCGAGTCGAAGAGGACAAGCTCGCTCTCGCCCGCAGCCTCCTGGAGAAAGCGGAGGTGCGCGGCCTCGAGCTGCTGCTGCCCACCGACCTCCGGGTTGGACGCAGCATCGAAGACACCCTCGGCGAGGTCCGCGCGATCGCGGAGGTCCGCGACGACGAGATGGCGCTCGACATTGGTCCAGCGACAGCTCAGGCCTACGCCGAGAAGGTCCGACGAGCCGAGAGCGTGTTCTGGAACGGACCGATGGGCCTGTTCGAGAACGAGGCCTTCGCCAAGGGAACGCTCGCGGTGGCCGAGGCCATGGCCGCCTGCCCGGGCTTCACGGTCGTCGGCGGCGGCGACAGCGTCGCGGCCATCCAGCGCGCTGGCTTGGCGGAGCGCTACAGTCATGTCTCCACGGGGGGCGGCGCCTCCCTCGAGTACCTCGAAGGCAAGAAGCTGCCCGGTATCGAGGCGCTCCGCTGAAACCTGAAGGATCCCATGAGCCGACGCCCTTTCATCGCAGGCAACTGGAAGCTCCACAAGACCGTGGCCGAGGCCCGCGAGCTCATCCACGAGCTTCGCCGTGAGCTCGTGGACGTCGACGTCGAGGTGGCAGTGGCGCCTCCCATGACGGCGCTGGACGCGGTTCGGCAGGCTCTGGAAGGGTCCTCGATCCACCTGGCCGCGCAGAACACCTACCACGAGTCGACGGGCGCCTACACGGGCGAGGTCAGCCCGCTGCTCCTGGCGGACGTCGGTTGCCGCTATTGCATCGTGGGACACAGCGAGCGACGCAGTCTCTTCGGTGAAACGGACGCAGGCGTGCACGCCAAGGCCGCCGCCCTGCTCGATCATGGGCTCAGCCCCATCGTCTGCGTCGGGGAACGTCTGGAGGAGCGCGAGGCTGGCCGAGCTCTCGAAGTCGTCTTGGGCCAGATCGAGGCCGCGCTCGAGGGGCTGGCCCTCGAGGAGGTGGTCGTCGCCTACGAGCCGGTGTGGGCCATCGGGACGGGCCGCACCGCCTCGCCGCAGGACGCGCAAGAGGTCCATGAGGCGATCCGCACGCACCTCGCGGCCACCCACGGTCCGGTGGCGCAGCGAGTGCGGATCCTCTATGGAGGGTCCGTCAAGCCCGCGAACGCGGCCGAGCTCCTCGCCCAGCCGGACATCGACGGAGCGCTGGTCGGCGGCGCCTCGTTGCAGGCCGCGACCTTCGCCCCCATCGTCAAGTCCGCCTCCTGACCCGACACGGCAACCATGTTCACGTTTCTCAGCATCCTGTACGTCTTCGTCTGCCTCTTCTTGATCCTCGTGGTCTTGCTGCAGTCCGGCAAGGGCGGAGGCATGGGCGCCCTCGGTGGCGGTGCCAACACGGCCAGCCAGCAGGTCTTCGGAGGGGCCGGTGCGAGCAATATCCTGAGCAAGATGACCGCGGTCTTCGCGGCCCTGTTCATGGTCCTCTCGGCAACCCTCGCTTACCTCTCATCGCCCGGGGACCAGGCGCTGGAGAACGCCGCGGCGGTGGTCGGCGCAGCGAGCGACGACGCCGACGACACGAACGCCCATGAGGCGGACGCGGACGAGGCCAACAGCGACGACGGCGAAGCGACCGGCGAGGCCGCGACCGACGAGCCCACTGCCGACGAAGCTGCGACTGGCGAGGCCATGACCGACGAAGCAGCGGCCGACGAGCCCACTGCCAGCGAAGCTGCGACCGACCAGGCCGCGGCCGGCGGCGAGGCTGCGACCGAGGGAGCTGCGGCCGACGAGGCCGCTCCAGCGCCCTGACAGCCCTCCGAAACACCGACCATGTCGCGGCCGGTGCGATG
>JALVDI010000574.1 GCA_027009115.1 Polyangiaceae bacterium
CAAGCCTATGACGCATTGCGTAACATCTTTGGTGTGCGCGTCAATCCCTGACATTCAGGTGTAAGATGTGGGTTCGTGGTTTTACTAGATTTCTGCCGGTTTGCTGCTAGCTAAGCGTTCGTCAAATCGCGGCGTGGCCGCGCGGGGGTTTCCATGGACGTGAGTCGGCAGCAGAACAGCGCGATGGGGCTGCGCTTGCGCGCCCTCCGCCTCCAACGCGGGCTCCAGCAAGGCGAGGTCGCACGCCGGCTGGGCATCTCCCCGGCGTACCTCTCCCTCATCGAGAACGGAAAGCGCGCCGTCCAACTCCCGATCCTCATCAAGGCCCTCGAGCTCTACGGCGTGAGCGTCGAGAGCTTCATGGCGTCGCTGGGCCAAGGTCGTGTGGACGATGGGCTGGCCCGGCTCCTCGACGAGCCGCTCCTGCGCTCGCTCAACCTCAGCGAGGAAGATCTGCGCGGCCTGAGCGCGGAGCCGAAGATCGTCACCACCATCACCGCGCTGTTCAACCTCTACAAGAGCACCCGCCAGCAGCTCGACAACGTGCTGCACTCGGTCGCGGAGCGCGCGCGGCACGGCGACAGGGGCGTGGGCGCGCTGCGCTTCGACTACCACCCCTTCGACGAGGTCACCGACTTCCTGGAGCAGCACGAGAACTACTTCCCGAGCCTGGAGCAACGGGCCGATGCGTTTCGCGGCAAGAGGGGGCTGGGGGTGCGCGTGTCCGCCCGCGACCTCAGGGAGGCGCTCGTCGAGGAGTTCGAGGTGACCGTCGAGCTCGGCGGGACGGCCGGTGCGTCGGTCATCCGGCGTTGGAACGAAGAGACGCGAACGCTGACCCTCAGCCCTCGAATGTCGGAGCACCGCATGAGCTTTCAGCTCGCGCACACCATCGCCCTCCGCCTCTTCGAGGAAGAGCGGCTGCACGAGCCCATCCTGGCCGGCTACGAGACGACGTACCAAGAGACGCCCACGCTCATCAAAATCCACCTCGCGAACTACTTCGCCGGCGCGCTCTTGCTGCCCTACGGGCCGTTCTACGAGGAGGTGCGGCGGACGCGCTACGACGTGGAGCTCTTGGCTCAGCTCTTCGCCTGCAGCTACGAGAGCGTCGCGCACCGGATTTGCAACCTCGGCGATCCTCGGCGGCGAGGGGTGCCGATGCACTTCCTGCGGGTGGACGTCGCCGGGAACATCTCCAAGCGCTATTCAGGGGACGGGATGCGCTTCCCTCACCGGGACGGGGGCTGCCCCAAGATGGCGGCGCACCTCGCGTTCCTCACGCCACAGCTCATCGCGAAGCAGTACTCGGAGCTCCCCGGGGGCGAGAGGTTCTTCTGCTTTGCGAAGGTGGTCAGCGAGCCCAAGGGAGGCTCCCTGGCGCGGGGGACCGCGTACAGCATCGGGCTCGGGTGCCAAGCCGGCGACGCCAAGCACCTGGCCTATGCCGACGAGCTGCCGTTCGTGGACCCGCCGAAGATGGCGGTTCCCATCGGGACCACCTGCCGCTTCTGTGAGCGGGCCGACTGCAACATGCGCAGCGCCCCAAGTTACAAGTACGCCTTCCGCGTCGACGAGAGCGTCAAGAAGGACAACTTCTTCTCGCCGCTGGTGCGTCGTGACGACGCCGCTGCGTCGAGGCCGCGAGCAGGCGGGAGCAAGGCCGAGCCGGCCGCGGACTGAGCGTGGCGCGCTTGGGCTTCGCGGTTTCGGCGCTCCGGCCTTCGGGCGTGCTATATGGCCGGCCATGCCGTCATTCGACGTGGTCTGCAAGCTCGACCGCCACGAGGTCGACAACGCCGTCAACCAAGCCAAGAAGGAGATCGCCCAGCGCTACGACTTCAAAGGCACCGACACCTCCATCGAGCGGACCGAGGAGGGGATCGTGATTCGCTCGGGCAGCGAAGGACGGCTGGACGCCGCGCGGGACGTGCTCGAGTCGAAGATGGTCAAGCGCGGCGTCTCGCTCAAGTCCCTCGACCCGCAGAAGCCGCAGCCCGCGGGCAACCAGAGTTACCGGCAGCTCATCAAGCTCGTCGAAGGGATCTCGCCGGAGAAGGCGAGGGAGATCGTCAAGATCGTCAAGGACGCGAAGATGAAGGTGCAGGTCGCCATCCAGGGCGACACGGTGCGGGTGAGCGGCAAGAAACGTGATGGCCTGCAGGCGGTCATCGCGCTCCTCAAGGAGAAGGATCTGGGCCTCGCTCTGTCCTTCGTGAACTTCCGTGACTGACGGCGCACAGAGGCTGGAGGCTTCCGATCTCTGGCGCATGAGCAACGACGCCCTCGCCGAGCTGCTCGTGCACGGCCATCCGATCGACCCCGAGGACCTCGACGACACCGAGTACCGCGGCGTGAGCCTCGGCGTGCCTGAGCTGGTCAAGAAGTTGAGCTGGGTGAAGTTCCGCAAGTGCTTTCACCGCGACCGGGCGACCGGCGAACTGCGCGGGTGGAACGTGCGCCTGCGACAGAACGGCCTGGACGGTCCGGACGTGCCCATGACGCGCCAAGGCCGGCCGCGGGCGTTTGGCCACTTCGCCGTCGTGCCGACGCGCGGTTACCCCATGCCCAAGTGGCGGGGCGAGCCGCTCTATTGCCATCAGGGGTTGCTGTTGGACTACGGCAAGGGGCGCTCGAATCCGCCCCACCTGCGGCCGCTTCGAGACCCGATCGTGGCGGTCCGCGCCGGGGATGCCTCCCTGCTGCTCGGCTGGAGCTACCTGGACCTTGGCGTCACGCGCGTTCCCACGCCGAGCTTCTTCACCCTCGAGCGGACGGGACCGCTGCAAGGCCCACCGGTCGGCTGAGAGGTCGCGCGCTCCCGAGCAGCGCGGGCCTCCGGTCGGCTGAGAGCTCGCGCGCTCCCGAGCAGCCCAGCAGCACGGGCCTCCGTCGCGGACGCGCCGCGGGGGCGGCGATGGGCGTCAGCGCTCGGTGCGCCGGTCGAGGAAATGCGGCGCCGGGTCGCGGGGCCAACCTCGCTGCCGCCACTCGAAGTGGAGGTGGGGCGCCCAGGCGAAGCCCGTGTCCCCAACCCGCGCGATGAGCTGACCGCGGCGCACGAACTGCCCCGCCGCGACGAGGGTCGAGTGGCAGTGGGCGTAGAGCGTGGTGTAACCCTCGCGGTGCAGGAGGATCACCACGTTGCCGTAGCCCGTCAGCTCGTTGTCGCTGTAGGCGACGAGGCCATCGCGCGCGGCCACGATCGGTGAGCCCTCGGGCGCGCCGATGTCGACGCCTTTGTGGCGACGGTTGCGGAGGCTGCCGCGGCGCGTCCGGCCGAAGCCGCGCCCGAGGCGCCCGTTCGGCACCGGGAACGTCAGCCGCCGCGAGTCGTTCAGGTGGGCGACGGCGGCGATCCATTCGTCGAAGGGCGGCTGGTGCATGAGCACCCGTGCGGTGAAGCGGTGGCCGAGCCCGAGCCGCGTCGCGAGGCGAGCGGCGGCTTCGGTCGGCGTCGTCACGCGCCGAGGGCCTTGGCAGAAGGCGCGGTAGCCGCCTTGGGTCCGGCAGCGTCGCGGCAGGCGGCGTCGCCAGCGCGCCGGGCGCAGCGGGTAGCCGTCCGTGTCGTTGTGCAGCCAGCGCCGCGGCACCCGCGCGAGGAGGTCGACGCGCAGCTCCGCGGGGACCGCGGCGGCGAGGGCATCGCCGGTGCCGGTCGAACCGCCGTCCTCCTCGGGCGCCACCGCGGCTTCCCGGGGTTGGGCGAAGAGTGCGCCGGCCCACAAGGCCCCCGCGATGGCGACGCCGCAACGCACGGCGACCGCTCAGATGAACAGGGATTGGCAGCCGAAGGCGACCCGAATCCCTGCGCTCCCGCTGTCTCGGAGGACCCGCTGGGCGTCTTCACAGGACGCGGGGCAGAGGATGACCTGGCTTGGGGCCGTCTCGTCGTCGTAGTGCCAGCCGCCCAGGGAGCCGCAGGCCTCCGGCCCGGTCACACGCGGGAACGCGCGCTCGTCTCCGTCGGCCTGAATCAGCACGTTGACCCGAGAGGGATCGAGCATCTGGCCATCGGGGGGAGGGGGCAGGTCGATCTCGCAGGCGATGCGCGCGGTGTCCTCGACCCGCGTCGCGACCGCTTCGAAGAACTCGTCCCATGCGGCCGAGGACGCCTGGTCGCAGATCTGCGCGCGGACCCCGCCGGTGCGAAGGACGAGCGCCGTGTAGGTGTAGCCCGGCGAAGGGGGCTCCGAATCGTCCGGATAGCGGCAGCTCACGTCCGGGTCCGAGGCGTCGCCCCAGCCGTAGATCGCGTTGAAGGTGTAGCCCTCGAAGAGCGAACCATAGGTATCCGTGAGCAGGCCGGGGCCGAGCTGGTCGTTGTTGAAGGGGTTGCCGCCGCCAGGAAAGTCCTCGAGGGACGTCGCCGTCAGCGGTGGGTCCGAGCGCTGGCACTCGCAGCCAGGGCAGGGCCGGTCGCAGGTGCGCTGGTTGTCGTCGGTGACCACGACCAAGGTCTTGGTCGCGTCGTCGCGCAGGAGGTGACGCCACGGCGGGCCGCCACGAGCGTCGCCGTCGGCGTAGCCCGAGGACTGCGCGAGGGTGCCCAGGATCTGCTCGATCGGTTGCGTGCTCCGGATGTCGACGGAGACGTGGAAGAAGCGCTCGCCGTCTCCGCAGCTCGAGTCGCCCGCCAGCGGCGGCGGGATGCACACCGGGTAGCGGGAGCCGGCGCTGGAACCCTGCAACGAGAGCATGATGACCCGGTAATCGAGGCCGCTGCGCGCGATGCGGTTGGCGAAGTCGTTGAGGCCCCGCTGCACCTGTCGAATGGCCGGCTCCATGCTCGTCGAGTTGTCCACGACCCAGAGGATGTCGACTGGCCGAAGCCCGACGTCCGCCTCGGCGCTGGCGACGGCGCAGGCCGCGTCCGGGCTCCACGCGGCGTCCCGGGGCGCCGTGTCGGCCGCTGCGGTATCGGCGGCGCCACCGTCGCGGCCCGGTGGGCGGCGGTCGTCGGAGCAAGCGGGGAGAACGAGAGCCGCGAGGGCCAGCACGGACGAGCGACGAAGCACGCCCTTTCCTAGCACGCTCGCCGCGAGGCTGCTTCCGGATGTTCATTCGCCCCGGACGCCGTCGAGGCCGGGCCGCTGAGGCCTGCGGACAGCCCGCTCCAACCCGCGTGCTTTGCCCCCGAGCTCGCGCCCTGAGAGCCCTCGAGCGTTCCTGTCCTCCGGCTGCATCCCGCAGATGCAGCCTCGCGGTCGCGACCCAGCGCCATCGGTGCCGGGGCGGGCTGCTAAGCTCCCTGCCTCATGGACGCCTTTCACATCGAGGTCGACGCAGACCTGCCCGGCGTGCGCCGTATCGCGCGCTCCGCCGATCTGCCGAGGCCTCACGTGGGCGTGATCGCGGCGCTCCACGGGGACGAGACCTGCGGGCTGTCCGTCCACCACGCGCTCCACGAGGCGGCCATGCGAGGGACGCTTCCGCTCGCCGCCGGCACCCTCGTGCTCATCCACGGCAACCTCGAGGCGACGCAGCTCGGCGTACGCTATACGCCGACGGGTTATGACCTCAACCGCATCTGCAACCTCGCGTTTCGCGCGACCTTGCCCCAGTCGCGGTGGGGCTACGAGCATCGCCGGGCCCTCGAGCTGGCGCCGCTTCTCGACGACCTCGACGCGGCGATCGACCTGCACTCGGCGGGCGCTCCGACGGTGCCCTTCGCCGTTGCTTTGCCCGGCGCCGAAGAGCTCTCGCGCACCCTCGGGGTCCGCTGGGTGACCCACGCATGGCACGAGGCCTCGGACATCGCGGACGGCGTGGCCCTTGCGCGCGTCGCTTCGCGCGGCAAGCCGGCGGCCGCCGTCGAGTGCGGGCAGCACCACGATCGCCAGGCACCTCGGGTGGCCTGGGCCATCACCGCGCGCTTCCTCCGCAGCCTGGAGCTGTGGGACGAGCCGGTCGAGCCCGGGGAGCGAGGGCGGCTGCTGCGCATCTTCGCGTCCTTGCCCAAACCGAGCGCCGAGTTCCGCTTCGTTCGTCCGCTGCAAGGGTTCGAGCGCGTGCGCGAGGGACAGCTCCTCGGCCGCGACCGGAGCTCGGAGCTGCGCTCCCCCGCGGACGGCTACGCCGTGCTGCCCAACGACGCGGTGCCCGTCGGCAAGAATGTCGTCTACCTGGCCCGCGAAGATCCATGAGCCGGAGCCACCGCCTCCTGCTCTGGGCCGCCGCCACGGATCGGACCTTCGAGCTGCGCACTTTCGGCGGACGGCGGATGCTGGTGGGCAAGTGCATCCACTGCCGGCGCAAGCTCGCTATCGACCTGCGCGGGTCCGTTGTGCCCGTCGCGACCGTCGAGCACATCGTGCCCAAGACCCATGGCGGCACCGACGCGCTGGACAACTTGGCGGTCGCCTGCCGTCGTTGCAACTCGACCAAGGGCGTGCGCGTGGATCCTCGACGCGCCGACGACCCGGTCTTGCAGGAGGTGATCGCCACCCTTCGTGCCCGCCGCGCCGAGCGCATGCGCGAGCCGCCACCGGAGCTGCACTTGCCCGAGCTCGACGTCCGCCCTCCGCGGTAGCCGTGGGCAGCGACGGACCCTTCCTCCCGGCCGCGTCGCTTCGTCCTCACTCGTCTTCCATGCCGCCGCAGCCCCGGTCCAATCCGACCCTCTCGTCGATCGGGTCGAGGCGGCAGCTGCCGTCGTCGGCGATGGTCACATTGGCGACCCGCCAAGTCCCACAATGCCCGGGGCCGAACGTAGCGGGACCGAACTCGGCGGCGGGCTCCGCGCTCGGCGGGCCACAGAAGAGGCGAACCCAGGCCTGCGTGCTGCCCCACGCTCCACGGCCCGGGACGACGCCGACCCGATAGGTGAGGGGCGCCGGAGACGGGATGCGCACGACCTCGGGGCCGAGACCGCCGTTGTCTTCGTCGTAGTCCATGTCGATGCGCGGGTTGTCCTCGGCGCCCGGTCCGCCCCAGGGCAGTGTGGGGGCGACGCAGGTGGGAGGGTCGCAGAGCCAGACCGGGTCGGGGAATGTAGCGTCGAAGCGGGGATGCACCAGGTACACGTCCAAGTTCACGTCGGTGCGGTCCCAGCGAAGCTCCATCCGAAGCCCGTCGCCGGAGCGCACCTCCACCGGCACATCGCACTGCTCGACGCGGTCGGCGAAGCGCGCGCTCGCCCGCAGAAGGTAGTGGCCGGCGACGTCGGGGGTGAAGCTCGGCGCGAGGGCATCGTCCGGCGGGGGCAGCTCGGCGCGGGAGCCGGGCGGGGCCTCGTGGATCGACCAGGCGATGGACCGCGGCTCCTCGCGCACCACCCTCGCGTGCACCGTCGCCGTCGCTCCCGTGGTCGTCTCGACCGGGTCGCCGCACTGCAAGGCCGGCGGCTCGATGGCCTCGGCGATCGCCTCGCAGACCGCTCGCTCGGCTCCGTCCCTCGCCTCGGCTTGGAGCACGAAGCGCCCCGGGACGTCGGGCCGAAGGGTCGTGCGGGGGCCGGCCCCGGAAGTCAGCTCGCTGGCGCTCGAAGCCGGCTTCTCCACCAAGGCCCACGAGACGGTCGCCGGCGCCGGGGCGCTCGCCTCGAAGGCGATCGTCTCCCCCAGCCAGAGCTGCGCCCGCGCCGGCGTACAGGCCACGCTCAGCGTGTCTTGCGCCTCGA
>JALVDI010000575.1 GCA_027009115.1 Polyangiaceae bacterium
CCAGGTGACCGTAGAGCAGCACCGTCCGCTCGTCGCTGCCGCCGCCGTGCGCCGGGATCTCCATGAGGATCACGGGCGTCCGCTCCTCCAGCCGGTGCACCTCCACCGTCAAGCCGGCGATGGGGCACGCTGCGCACCAGCGGCGGATGTGCTCGACGGCGGCGTCGATCTGGCCGTGCTCGGCCCAGCTCTCGTCGAAATGCGGGCTGAGGGCCGGGATGCGGATGTAGGCCTCGAGCTCCGGGAGGATGGCCCCGTCCCAGCACGCGTCGATGAAGTTCCGAAGGGCGTCGGTGTCCATGGGGCGTGGTTCTAGTGCGGGAACTGGCTCGGTGGAAGGCCCGATCGTCAACGGCGACGGTCGCACGACGGTGGCATGGCCAAGAAAGGCCTGGCGCGACCTCGACAACCTCCTTCCCCTCGTGCTCCCTTTCGTGCGATCCCAAACGCCCCGTGAAGGAGAAGCACATCCGCATCCGCATCGAGCAGTGCCTGGCCCTGGCCAAAGCATCCAACTGCCCCCGGCGCAAGTTCGGCGCGCTGCTGCTCGATCCTCAACGCAACGTCGTCCTGATGGACGGCTACAACGGCGGCCCCCGCGGCGGCGGCGACCTCTGCGGCGGCGACGAGTGCCTGCGCGACACCCTGGGCGTCGTCTCCGGAACGCGCATGGAGATCGGCTGCCACCACGCCGAGATGAACGTCGTGTGCAACTGCGCCGCCAACGGCGTACGGACCCAGGGCGCCTGGCTCATCGTCACCGGCGAGCCGTGCATGATGTGCGCGAAGCTGCTCCACCACGCCGGCATCGCCCGCGTGATCATCGTCGAGGGGGGCTACATGGGCGCCAACGGCGTAACCTACCTCCGTGAGCACGGGGTCGAGGTCGTAGCCGTCGAGGGGCCCAAGGACCCACGGCTGGCGACGCTCGGCTGAGCAGCCCGCCGATAGCACGATCCGCGCAAACGTCGTAAGCGCGGTTCGCCCAGAAGGATTCATCATGTCGCATCGATCAGCGGCGCCGCAGCGGACGGCCCGGGCTGGAGCCAGGAAATGAGACGAACTCACACCTCCGAGCGGAAACTTTGGCAATGGTTGGGGCTGCTCGTCACGGCACTATCGCTCACCGCGTGCTCGGACGACGACGGCTCCGCCAGCTCCTGCGAAGGCGTCACCTGCTCAGGGCACGGAGAATGTGCGCGCACCGACAGCCGCGCCGTCTGTCTCTGTGATTCGGGTTACCACCCCGACGGACTCACCTGCGTGCCCAACGCGATCGGCCCCGACGCCGCCGTCGACGCCGGTGGCGACGCCTCGTCCAACGGCATGCGAGACGCTTCCGTCGACGCCCCACAATCGCCCGACGGAGGGACCGTCGACCTGGGTTATGTGCCACCGACACCGCCCAACGCCACGCGCTTCAACCGCGATTACTACGACCAAATGCGTGCTGCTGGCCGCCCGACCCAGCAGACGCCCTGGGGCTTCCAGGAGATCTCCACGGACGGCTGGACCGAACACACGGTCTCCTCCATCGAGGACTACCGGAGTCTCGTCGCAAGCCAGGCCTCGGTAACGAGCGAGGGATACGTCTGGGACGACGGAGGCACCCACATCATCCACTTCGCGGCGGGCACCTACATGCTGACGGATCCCGGCACGTACTTTGTGATGCGCATCCCTTCCCGCACGATCGTTCAGGGGGCCGGAATCGGTGAAACCGTTTTCGTGGCCACTACCCCGACGCCTCTCGATCGCCCTCCGGTTCGCCTCTTCTCCATCGAGAAATCCGACGATGTGGTCATTCGTGACCTTGCCTTCCACAATGAAACCGCCAGCACCCGCTGGACCTTCCTCTACGCGGTCGATCACACCGATGGAGGCGTGCGCGAGAACTTTCTCTTCGAGAACATCGAGTTCGACGACAGCTTTGGGTCCGTTGGCGGCTCCAGTGGAGGGACCACCCGCGGCAGCGACTTCAATTTCATCACGCTGCGTGGGCTCCGCAAACGCATCGGGCATACCAGCCGCATGATCCGCGACAACTTCTCGATCCCGGTTCCGACAAATTACCAGTTCCTCTCCCAGAATTCCGACGGGGTCCATCTCGCGGGCCAGGTGGGCGTGCGACGCGGAAACAGCACTGTGATCCACGACTGCGTCCTCGGCGATGCCATCTCCGCGACCCTCGATATCTACAACAACTACGTTGAGATCGTCGGAACTCAATTTGTGGACCCTCTCCACGATCACTCGCTCAAAGCTCCGAACGGGAACCACCTCTACATTCACGACAGCAGCTTCGAGCTGAACTACACGGAGCGCCTCATCCGCGGCGGCGCCTACTGGCTTCCCACCTTCCTCACCCACGAGGGCGGCACCCTGACCAACTACCACATTCGCGCCATGAGCTTCACCCGGGCGGGCACCATCTACGAGGACGGCACGGCCCTCCCCGAAGGTGAGATCTTCCAAATTTACGGCAACCGGCCCACGAACGTCTCAGGTGACATGATCTGGGAAGACGTCTCCTTCTCCGGCTACGACAACGAAATCGTGGGCTACCCCAACGTCCAGACCAGCAACGGTTTTGAGGCCATCAACTACACCTCCTTCGAGGGGCGAGAAGCACAGGCCAAGATGATTGACGATCGGGGCAGGCCGGACTTCTCCGTGACCGTGGACAGGCGTTCCGGCGACTCCCACTCAGACCGAACGGGCGTCTATTCCTGGGGACAGCGCCGCGACGGGACCGTCGACTTCCCACGAGACAACCGCACCTTTGAAGGCTCGAAGGAAGACATGGAGAGCCGCCCCTACGTCATGATGCAAAACGCCAGCGTCCGCGACTTCTACAACGCTCTGCTGCGGTAGCAGCCGGAAGCCGAGAACCTCTCCCGAATTCGTGACGACGCGGCGCCATTGAAAGCAACAGGCCGAAATCGAGCCAGGAGGATGGCTCACCGGAGCCTGCTCGGCCTCTTCGCCTTCCTGGCTGCCTGTGCGAACGACGACGGCACTGGCTCACCCAGCCCCTGTGCCGAGGTCCCTTGCTCGGAGGACAGGTCCTGCATATCGAGCGACGGTCACGCCGCGTGTCGATGCGCGCGGGACCGCCACGGGGATCGGTTGGCCTGCGTCGCCGACGCCGCCGTGCCGATGGATGGTGCGAGCGCGAGGGATGCAGCAACGCGGGGGGATGGAGGCAGCGAGCCCAACTGCCGCTCACGCCCGGTGCCCCGCCGTGGAGTGAGCGCCCGCTGGCGCTACGAAGACGCCTACGACAACGCGGACGAGGGCGCCTGGTACCGCGACGCCGACAACGAGCGCGCCCTACTCGCGTGGGGCGAATCCTACGTCATGATGTCGCTCGCGGCCATGTTCCGCGCCACGGGCAGCCCCGAGTACCTGGCCCGTCTCATCTGGCACGCCGACGGGGTGCTGGCGCAGCGCGACGACCGCCGCGGCGTGACCGACTACCGTGGCATCTCCGCTGCTTGCTGGAGGGACCTGCACTACCAGCCCCACGACGAGCCCTATTGCTACGTGGTGCACTCCGGCATGATCGCCTACCCCATGGTGGAGCTGGCCCGCCTCGTCCGCGCCGCCGGCCTCGAAGACGAGCACGCCTACGACGGGCAGACCTTCGGCGAGAAGGCCGAGGCCTACGTGACCGCGGCGGAGCAGACCGTGGCGGCCCACGACGACCAGTTCAATCCGGCGGGCTACTATGTGTTCCGTCCCGACGCGTCCTTCTTGACCTATGCAGGACGTGACGTGCCCTTCAACCAGTCCAACGCCATGGGGCGGCTGCTGCTGGCGCTGTACGACGTGACGGGCAACCGCGACTACCTGGACCGTGCGACCGCGCTGGCCCGCAGGCTCCGGGAGCAAATGTCCACGGGTCCCGAGGGGGAGTACCTGTGGAACTACTGGGGTGGGAGCTACTCGCCTCCCGGCGAGGACATCTCGCACGCCTCCATCAATGTCGCCTTCGCTGTGCAGGCAGCCTCCCGAGGCGTCGTCTTCTCCACGACGGATCTCCAAGCCCTCGCCACGACCTTCCTCACCCACGTCTACGTGAACGATCGCACGTTCTCGGACCACGTCGGGGGCGGCTCTACCAATGATCCGTCGGTCCGATCGGCCACGGCCCTCTGGCTCGGCCTGGCGCCGCTGAGCACGTCCGTCTACACCGCCGCGCGCGACCTCTACGAACGGGACTACCTTCCCGACACGATCGGCTCGGCCTCGAACCTGCTCGGCTGGGCGCTGCTCGCCGAGCACGAGCCCATCCACCGCCAGCCGTTCTTCTACCCCGCGGACTGGTCCGATCTTGATACGTCGACCGAGGGCGACTGGCGCCAGGCCACCGCCTTCGGGGCCAACATCCTGACCGTCCCTCGACGGCTCGACGAACCAGCCCTCGTGCCCCTCGAGGTCCAGGTCCCCCGACCGACCAAGGTGCAGCAGTGGGACGGCAGCGCCTACCACACGGTTGCGCGCTGGCAGCCGACCGAGGGTCCGCTGCTCCGCTACATTCCCTATGAGCCGCAATGGCCCTTCGTGTACTGGCGAGAAGGGGTGCTCTACCAGTTCGCCGATGCGTTCGTGGCCGGCGATGGGATCCAGGTCCGCGAGCCGCCCGCCGTCGAGCTGCCGACCATCACCTCCTCGGCGCCCTCCGAGGGGATCGCCGGAGAAGCCTGGCGTTACGAGCCCGCCGGCGCCGGACAGGCGCCCGACTGGTGGGCCCTGGCAGCCGCTCCGAGCGGCGCCCGCATCGACCACGCGAGCGGCGCGCTCGAGTGGACGCCGCCGGGTCCCGGAAGCTACTGCTTCACGCTCGTCCACCAGAACGACTGGGGAGACACCGAGCAACACTTCATCGTTCGCGTACCGTGAGGAAAGCGTCAGTCGGGTCCGCAACGACGGCCCGCCAAACGAGTCGTCCGTGTAACCGAGTAGCCGACAACCGAGTAGCCGAGCATGCGCATGATCACGCCAGTGCCGATCGCTGCCCGCACGAGGTCGGGTGCCCGCACCGCCTTTCTGCTCGCCGTTTCCTCGACGCCGCTGCTGATGGCCTGCCGAAACGAGGCGCTGCCTTCGGCGCCGGATGCGGCGTTGGATGGCGGCGAGGGGGAACCCGGCGACGCAGCCTATCCGGGGGACAGCGCCCAAGACAGCCCCACGGACACCTCCGCAGACGCGGAAACCACGACGGACGCCTGCGCGCCCGGCCCCGTCGACGAGG
The DNA here is from genome assembly GCA_027009115.1 of Polyangiaceae bacterium. Taxonomy (GTDB): domain Bacteria; phylum Myxococcota_A; class Polyangia; order Polyangiales; family Houyiibacteriaceae; genus JALVDI01. The sequence continues at coordinate 5,258 of JALVDI010000575.1, forward strand.
CCTTGCACCAGCGCATCCTGGCGGCGTGGGCCACGGCGCGCCCCTTGCTCGAGTCGTCGCTCGCGCCGGGGCTCGTGCGTGACAGCTCCGCGCCGCTCTACGATGTACAGCTCTGGACGGCGAACCTTCTGATGTATGCGGAGGGCATCCGGGACGCGCGGCTCGTCGAGTCCCTCGCCACCCTCTACGAACGCGCCTACGAAGGGCTCCGCCATACTCGGCGCGCTCTGTACTACTACGCCAAGGGGCCCGACGGCGTGGAACGACGGCAGCAGGTCTTCGACCTGCCCGAGCCAGTGCACATGTGGGCCGGGCCGCCGACCGACGAGTACGACATCGGTCCCGAGATCGTCCTCACCTCCGCCCAGTTCCTCTACGCGGTGGCGCGCGTGGTCCGGATTGTCACCGAGATGAACCGCCCCAGCGCCGCGCTCCGAGACTTCGTGCGGCGCTCGGTGCCCATCCTCGCCCAGGACCACTACCGCCGCTGGCTCCGCCGGGAAGACGGCGGTCCGGGCTCCTTTCAGGTCCGGGGATGGGGCTGCAACCCGGGCACGTTCGACCACCGTGAACGCGTCGCCAACCTCCTGGCTCGTCGTTACGGCACCCGTGCCCTCGGCGGCGACTCCGACCTCTCCTTCTGCAACGCCGTGACGGACACCGACCTGTGGATCATCGCGGGCATCGCGGAACTCGTGGCGGCGCACCATCGAGACCCCGCGCTCGTGCCGCTGGACGAGACGCTCGCACGCATGTTCGCCAGTCACGTGCAAGCTGGTCTCGCGCTGATCGAATCGCGCCACCAGGTCACCGTTCTGACCACCCCCTCGGGCAGGGTCGTCACCGGCGCGGTGTTCGACCGCGGCGCCTTCGACGACCACTCCGACTACGCCTACGCCGGCTTCACGGAGACCGGACCGGGGTGTGAGATGTGCGTTCCTTCCTGCCCTGACCAATGCCCCCAGTTCCCGGGATGGAAGGGCGACTCCAGCGGTGGCCCTCGGGTCGCGTCGGTCCCGGCGGTCGGCACTGGCTGGGACATCAGCCATGCCCGACGCCTCGTCCCCGTGTACGACACGCTCCGACGACACCGCGCGCTCTTCGACTCCGACTTCCCCACCAGCGAAGACGAAGCGCAGTTCGCCCGCCAACTCGCCTACGCCGTGTGGAACGGGGATGCGGACGAGCCGCGGTTCGCCACCTACTTCGACGGCACCAACGGCTGGTACCGCGTCAACTACGCCGGCCGCGACGCTTTCGGCTATGCACCGGGCACCCAGACGGTGCTGGCCGACACCTGCGGCTATGGCTTCTGGCGCTCCCTGGAGCCCACCCTGGGCACCGCCCTCGACGCCGTTGCCCAGAAATACGACACCGAACGCGACCCGGCCCTCCCCGCCGACGCCCGACGGCTCCTGTTGGTCCTACCGGAACGTGCCGCCTACGAGGGCCGCGACGGGCCCTGCCCGTGGTCGCGCTGACCGGCGGGTACCATCGCCATCGTGCCGCCCACCTTGGGGGGCGCAGCCTTGCGCAGTCGCTCGTTTCGGGCATGAGCGGACCGGACGGACCTTGGGCGAGAGCAGTCTCTCGTCCGCGCAAAGAAGCCTCAGCCTCCATCGAGAGGAGCGCCCGGTTCCGCATCCGATGAAGCGTCACGCCTACCGGCGCCAGCGTCCGAAAGGACCGCGCACGGCGTTGGGCGGCTGGGAGCCTCTCGACCCAGAGAGCGTAGGTCGAAGCACGAGGGCTCGCAGACGCCGCCAATGCACGTCGTATCATCCGCACAGGAGACACCGCACTCCGTCGTCAGGAGAAGCGATAGGCTTCGACGGTGCCCTGGATCGAAGCGGACACGACCGCGCGCAACCGCCAGTCGGACAGACCCATCGAAGAGTTCCGCCTCGAAGTCGAACTCCTCCCGATCGCTCGACCCCGTCAGGTGCACCGGTAGCGCCGCAGGCCACTCGAATGCCGTGGTGTCGCGGCACTTCTCGATGTCCAGGTCGCCCGTTGCCGGATTCGCCACCCTCATGCATAGTCGGTGATCACCCCTCCGCAGCCCCGGGTCCGCGTCGACGTAGACCACCGCCTCCGTAATGGGCGAACTACAGGCAGTGAGGGTCGCGACAATAGCGAGGTATCTACGGCCGTTCATCTCTTCACCCTCGCCTCCGCGCCTGAGTAGGCTCATGAAAAGTGGTGTCCTGCACCACGTACACCACGGCCCGACCTTTCCTCATAGAAACACACACCCCCTCGTCGACCAGCTCTCGCAACATGGCCTGGACGGAACGCAAGGGAAGCCCCAGCCGGTCGGAAATTCGCCGCGCCCCAAGGTGGGGCGTCGTCGCCAACAGACGCAGGAGCCTGTCGCGCGTTCCGAGGGAGCAGCGCGGATCGGGGATCAGCAGGACCCCCTGATGACTCAGTCGCACCCGACCTCCTTCTCGCCGCAGCGCCCCCGCCCCTCCAAGGACTGCCCGTGCGCGATGCAAGACCGTGTTGAAAGCACCGCGATGGAGGCTCGGGTCGAAATCGAAGCCATAAATCCGGCGAAAGAGCTGAGCTTCGGGGAGCCCGTCGCCTCCGGCCAGAGCGACAGCCGCGAGCGCGCTCAAAGCGCGAAGCTGGCCCTCCCCGCCGATGCCGACCATGGCCGCTCCGCGGGCAACGAGAAACGGTGCCGCCCGATCGAGGAGACGATAGGCACCTCCCGACTCAGAGACCACGAGGGCGACGCTCCCGCCTGGGAGCGTCCCGGTCAAGCTGAAGCTCCCCAAACCATACGGGATGTCGTCGCTCTCGCCGCGTTTCCAGCGAACGAGCGCGGGATCCGGATACCCCGCCGCCATGTCCGGCCAGAGCACTCCCCTGAGCCTTCGTACGTCCTCGCGAATCAGAGCGGCGGCGTGCCTCCCGAACTCGTCGCATAGCTCACCAAAGCGAGGACGGTCCCCGGCAGCGCACGCGGAAAGCAGCGCTCCGAGCAGACGCGGCTCGGGACCGTCAGCGAAGACTTGCTCCTGGCTGTCCCCTGCGGCGACAAGTAGCTCCCAGTCCAACCAGCGCCTCCAGCTTCGGGGCGCAAAGCTTCGCAGCGATTGGGCGATGCGGGCAGCCAGGTACGGTGCCCCCGCCAAGCGACGGACTCGCGCGAGAACCAGGTTGGCCAGCACGGCCGGCTGGGGCAATTCCTCCGTGCGGGCCATCCGTGACGCCAGTCGACCGAGCCGCAAGGCCTCCGCAAAGTCACCCTCGGACGAGTGCCTAAGCGCCGCCAGCGCTGTGAGCTCGACGACGCGCTCCGAATCCTCGCGGCGCCTTGCCTGCTGGAGAGCCCCCCAGAGCTGCCCCTCGTCGATGCCTTCTTCGCCTGCGAGCAACGCCGACCAGATCTGGAGAAGCTCCGCCTCGATACGCTCCGAGGGGATGGCGCCGAGCTGCTCCACAAACTCCTTCAGGGCGACGCGCACCCGCTGCGGCCGCAGTTCGACCAGGGCCAACCGTGCGCGATAGCGCGCCGCAAGAAGAACCGCGCGCCGATCGTCGAGCCACGGGCCATCGGTAGGGGGCAATGGACGGCCGCTCTCCGCGAGACGCGCGCCAAGCAACCTCGCCGCGGCGAGCGTCGCCTCTACCCATGCTGGCTTGACCGCTCCGCTATCCAAGGCGCGCGTGAGCGCACCCGGGTGCCCAACCTCGAAAGCTTTCCGAATTCTCCGCTCGTCCTCGGAGCCCATGTCAGCGAACGCGACTCTAGCAGGAGCCGACGGCCCCTGGGGATTGGCGCAAGGCGCGTGAGCGCTCGGATGACCCCCCGACGCGCGACGAACGGGCGGCCGAACTACCAGCGCGAATCGCTTGCGGTGGCATCGGTGTATGGTGCCGTAGGGCGGGCTGCCAACGGGCCACTGAAGGTACGGACCGTGATGGATGGCGGTCGGGCGAGTGCCTGTGCGTGATACACAGCGCAGCGAGCAACCCTCGAAGACTCTCGAGGCGCGATACGCCGCGCGGCGGCGCCCTCGCGGCCGTGAGGCGCGCAGAGAGGTAGTTCAACGGGCTGCTAACAGGCTCACGGCTGATCACGTACACTCCCGGCGGTGTCGCTTTCCTCCAAGCCGTCCTCCCCACAGACCGGGCGCTACGAAGTGGTGATGCCCCTCGCGCAGGGTGGTATGGGATCGGTGGATCTCGTCATGCGCCGGTCAGACGGCTTCGAGCGTCTGTATGCCATGAAACGGCTGCATCCTCACCTCCGCCAGGACAGCGAGCTGGTGGAAATGTTTCTCAGCGAGGCCCGCCTCGGTGGCCTGATCCGGCACACCAACGTCATCGGCGTGCTTGATGTCGGCCGCGACTCTGAGGGCCCCTATTTCGTCATGGAGTACGTCGAGGGACGCTCGTTGAACGACGTTCTGAAGACGACCATCCGTGCCCAGCGGTCGATACCGGTACAGGTCTGTGTGCGCATTGCAGCACAGGTCGCCGACGGTCTGCACGCCGCGCACGAACTGCGCGACGCGGATGGACGCCCCCTGAACCTCGTACATCGCGACGTCTCCCCTCACAACATCCTTGTTGGATACGACGGCACCTGCCGACTCACGGACTTCGGCATCGCCAAGGTCTGGGGAGCCTCGACGCAGACGAGCGCAGGAGTCCTCAAAGGCAAGAAAGGCTACACGTCCCCAGAGCAGGTCCGATTGGAAACCCTCGACCGGCGCTCCGATCTCTTCTCGCTCGGCGTGGTTCTCTTCGAAATGCTTGGCGGCCGCCGGCTCTATGCCGGGGAGCAAAGCGCCGTCCTGAGGGCAATTCTTCAGGAGCCCCCACCAGACGTCGGCGAGCTGCGCCACGACGTGCCTCCCGCGTTGTCCGAGCTTCTCTTTCGTCTGCTGGCCAAGGAGCGTGAGCTTCGTCCAGCCAGCGCCGACGAGGTCGCTCGGACACTACGGAACGTGCTCACGAAGCTGGTCAGCGACGAAGGAACGATCACCGTCTCGGACTTCATGGATGAGGTCTTTCCAGGCCAGCGGGAGGCCGACCGCGCCAGGGTCCTCTCCAGTAAGAACCAGCGCCAGCATCCGCCGATCCCTCCATCGCCCCCGACCTCGAGAAGGAAGCTCGCCATCGCGGGGGTCGTGGCCCTCTGCCTCGCTGCTGCCCTGGCCATTGGGCTCGCGCGCAGGCCCCGGGAACAGCACGAGCCTCGGAGACCGATACCGGCACCAACGGCCCCTCCACAGGCTCCGCGGGCAACGACACTCCCCGTGCCCGCCGCCACGGCCGACAATGCGCCGGCGACCCCGGCGGCTCCTTTCGTACCCACCACCACGACGCCGGAGACGACGCAAACGGGCATGGTTCCCCGATCGACCAGACGCGAACGCCACCCAAGCCGACGCGCTCCTCGAATGAATGCCGACCGAATGAATGCCGACCGAATGAGCGCTCCTCGAATGAGCGACGGACCTCGACGACCGTCGCCCTGGCGGTGGCCGGGCTAGCTCGTACCTGCGTCTCTGCCTCGCAGCGCGCCGCAAGGCACGCCCTCGTGACGCCTCCATTCGGTCGCGCACGCCTACTGAAGGTCGACCCGTCCCCAGACCGGATCGGTCGTCGGTTCCGGTCGCGAGGTCGCGCGCCAGACGATGAGAGAGCCAGCCGCGAGAACACCGACGATAGCCCCGACGATCGCCATCCGGCGGGGCCACCGCCGTGGTGCCTCCAGGCTCATATCCACCTCGAGAATCTCCCCGGCGCGCAGCTCGCGAGTCACACGGCGCTCCCGATCACCGAGCCGGCTGCGAAGCCGATACACACCGGGGCGGAGCTCGCGTCGAAGCCGGCTTCCGTGGGCGGCAGCAACGCCCTCGATCTCCAACAGCGTGTCGTTGTTTGCCGCCAAGAGCTCCACGATGCCTCGCGAGGGCACGAGTTCGATGCTCTCGGAGAGACTCGCTCCAGGTCGTACTTCCAGGTCCAGATGCCGCGGCTCAAAGCCGGCCGCTGAAATGACCAAGTGCTGCTGTCCTACGTTGAGAGGCAGCTGCACCACCGTCCCGGCACCGTAACTTTGCTCGCCAACTCGAAAGGGCACCTGCGGTCTGACCGCGATCCTCAGCGTCGCCATATGCGCGCTGACCTCGTCCAGCAAGGCCATGACCTGGGCGCGCTGGTCGGGAACGAGCTCCTCTTCGAGCAGGCGTCGCAAGACACGCGCAGCCGAGACGTCGTCGCCGATCCCTTGCAGAGCGAGGGCGAGGTTGAAGGAAGTCGCTGGAACTTCACACAGGGCCTCAGACTGCCGCAGCAAGCGCACGGCGCGCGTGTAGCGTCCCTCCTCGATCGCTCGCACGCCCTGTCGAAAGAGCTGCCTCGCGCGCGCCACCGACTCCGCGTCCGTCGCCGAAGGGCACTGCGCCCTGACCGACCACGAAGCGAAGAATAGGCCACACAAAGCGATGACTCGAAGAAAACTGAACATCCTGGGCTCACTGCGCGGCGAGGCAACCAGCCTGCCCTCTACGCCGCGATGCTAGGTGCTCGCGCAACCCCATGGCAACCGGTCTGCCGAGGTCCGGGGCGATGCCTCGGGCCCGGGGCCTCAGGAGTAGAGCGACTCGGGCCAGAAACGCGCGACGAGCTCACGCACCCGCCACTCGCGCTGCCAGTACTCTCCGTCCGGGTCGATCCTCCACGAACGCGCGAGGGCGGCCTCGATCCAGCGCTCGGCGACGAGGACGGCGTCGGCGTCCTCGAGCACGACGTTCGCCTCCCGTTCCCAGAAGCTCGCCGTCGCGTCCAGGTTCGCGGAACCGACGCTGAGCACCCGACCATCGGCGCTCATCAGCTTGGCGTGGACGTAGGGACGAACGACCCCGCCCCGACAGACGACGAGGGGCAATTCCTCGGGCGTCGCATACTCGTAGGCCTCCAGGCCGCGTCGCAGCAGAGGCTCGAGCCTTCCCTTGGTCATGTGCTCGAAGAGCTCGCGATAGATCGGCCCACGAAAGAAGGTCCCATCGTTGCGACGTGGCAGACCGTTGCCAGTGAGCAGGACCACCCGCACGCCACGGGCCAAAGCGCGCCGGACCGCGGCCGCCAAAGTCGAGACGATGGGAAAGTCGTTGACGATGTAGACGTACTCGGTGGCCACCTCGAGGATCGTCTCGTAGGCGGCCATACCGTTCGCATCCCCCGTGCCCAGATGCACGACGAGCCGAGCTCGCGTCTCACCGAGGGGCTCCGGCGTGGGGGGCACCTGCCGAGGGGTGCCGCCGTTGCGAACCCAGGCGTCCTCGAAGCAGCTCATGATGTCCCTCAGCAAGGGTCCGCGAACTTCGATGTGGGCGTCGAGCCAGGGGATGCGCTCGTGCGGGGTGAAGTCGGTAATGGCGACCTCGTCGAAGCCCGTGTAGTACGCGTCGCCAGCGTTGCGGCCGCTCACGAAGGCCCGCGAAGCGTCGACGACGACGAGCTTGCGATGATCGCGCTTCTTCAGAGCCTGGAACGCGAAGAGATCCGTGAGCGGGATCGGGTCGTTGGCTCGCACCTCGACGCCGGGCTGCTGCGCGAGGGACATCAAGATCGGGTTGCGCAAGCCCAAGGCCTGTTCGCGCGAGTAGAGCGCGTCGACGAGGAGGCGAACGCGCACCCCCCGGCGTGCGGCCCGAATGAGCGCGGCGCCGAGGTGGTCCATGAGCCGCCCGTCCTCGACGATATAAACCTGGAAGTCGACGCTCCTGGACGCGCCTTCAATCGCGTCGAGGACGAGCCTCCGCGCGCGGCCATTGTCGAACTCGATCGCGCAGGCGTTGCCGTCCACCGCCGAAGTCCGGGTGGTCTCGTCGAGGCGGAAGGTGATCGGATCGGAGGTACGCCGCCGCTCCTGAAGCGACCGAGCGCGCTCCAGCAACGCCTCGACCCAGCGCTCGTCGAGCAAGAGCCCGTCGAGCTCCGCGGGGCTCGCCAGAGCCAGCTCTTCGCCCGGGCATAGGGCGAGCTCGCGGGTCTGCCGGCTGACGACGCCGACGACGGCCACCCCCGAAGCGCGCATTCGGCGGATCGCCGTGCGCACGAAGTTCTGGTAGGCGTCCATGGGAAGGTTCGGGTCGAGCCCCTCGCGCAGATGCGTCAGGAGCGCCCCATCGGGCAGCGCGCGACGCTCGATAGCGCGGCGCACGAGGTCTCGTCGAGCCAGGGAGCTGAAGTCCACCCAGGCGACGTGGAGGCCGCGGCGTGCGAGCTCGCGCAGGGGCGCCGCTGGCTCCGTCGGATCGAGCGCGACCGCGGCGTCGAGCAACACCACCGGCCCATCGCCCACGACCTGGACTCGCCCCGCTGGGCCCCGCTGCACGACGACACCCGCCGGACCCAAGGCCTCGTAGCGCGCCTCGTGCAGCCCAGGGCTCATCCCCTGGGCCATGACGAAGGCGGCACCAGCGTCGACGGGCACCTCGCCGACCTCGCGACTGCCGACGAAGAAGCGCACGCGCTCGGCGAGCAGACCGCGCAACGCCGTCAGATCCGCAACGAGCTCGAAGGGCTCTCCGACCGCGACGAGCTGGTCGCACACCGTAGGCCGCAGGTAACGCACCACGCCGGCGTGCTGGCGGAGCTGCTCCAAAGAGGAAGTGACGAGCTCAGCGACACGCCCCATGAGCTCGCTCTCGTCGTCGGCGTCTCGCCGACCCGCCACGAGGTCGCGGAGCGCGGCCAGGACACCTCGGCGTTCGTCGTCTTCCACGGCGCGAGGGTATCAGCGCTTGCCGCCCTTGCCGCGCTTGCCGTGAGGCCCGGCGCGGCGCGGGCCTTTGGGACCCTTGGGGCGACCCTTTCCGCGGCCACCGAACGGCTTCCTCGGCGCGTGCTCGCCAGAGCGCGGCCGAGCCTTGGCGATGGGGACCCGCCGGCCACGGAGCTCGAGCTCGTCGTGCGCGGCGAGGACGCGCTCGCCCGCCTCGCGGGAAAGGCGCACGAAGGACTTGTGGGGCAGCACGGTGATGCGGCCGACGTCGGACCCGGCGATGCCCGTGTCGTTTGCGAGGGCCCCCACCAGATCGCCAGGCCGCACGCCGCGGGCTGCGCCGACCGGGAAGAAGAGCTCGATCTCGTCCCCCTCGGGCCGCGGAGCGCGGGCCGCGCCGGAACGCTCGCGACCCCTACCCTTGCGCGGAGCGAACCCCGCCCGAGCCCAGCGCGGCGGCTCTGCGTCCGCCGGGCGCGAGAGATCGAGGCCATGCTTCTCCGACAGACGCGCGAGCGCGCCGAGGGCGATCGCTCGAAGCGAGGTCTCTTCTTCGAGGGTGTCGAGCAGAGCTTCGAGGGCCTCGGGTACCTCCGCGGCGCGCAGCTCCGCCACCATCCGCTCCAGGCGGGCGTCTTGGATGGCGCGGTCGCTCGGCACCGTCATCGGCGCGATGGCGACTCGGAGGGAGCGCTCGAGCCAGCGCACCTTACGCTCCTCGGCGGGGGTGACGAAGGCGATCGCGGTGCCGGCTCGGCCCGCTCGACCGGTGCGACCGATGCGATGAACGTAGCTCTCGACATCGCTCGGCAGGTCGAAGTTGATCACGTGCGTGATGTGCTCGACGTCGATGCCTCGGGCCGCCACATCCGTCGCCACGACGACCCGGAGGCGACCGCTCCGCAGCCGTTGCAGGACACGCTCGCGCGCCCCCTGGCCAAGCTCGCCGTGGAGTGCGTCGGCGTCCACGCCGCTCTTGGCCAGAGCGTCGGCCACCTCCGCGCACGCCGCGCGGGTGCGGACGAACACGAGGCTCGCCTCGGGGAACTCCGCCGCCAGGACTCGCCCGAGGGCGTCGAGCTTGTGACGCTGAGGCACGGTGATGCGCTTTTGCGTGATGTGGTCGACGCAGAGCGCTCGCTCCTCGACCTGGATCTCGATCGGGTCGCGAAGGTGCGAGGCCGCCACCCGGCGGATCTCGGCGGGCATCGTGGCCGAGAACAAGAGCACCTGACGCTCCGCGGGGGCCGCCGCCAGGACCGTCTCGACGTCTTCGAGGAAGCCCATGCGCAGCATCTCGTCCGCTTCGTCGAGCACGAGCATCTCGAGCTGGGAGAGATCGAGGCTGCCCCGGCGCAGGTGGTCGAGCACGCGCCCGGGGGTGCCCACGACGATCGGGACGCCCCTGCGCAGCGCGGAGTTCTGCGGCCCGTAGGAGGCCCCCCCATAGATCGTCACGATCGAAACGGGGAGCTTCGTCGCGTAGCTCCGCAGCGCCTCGGTGACCTGAAGGGCGAGCTCGCGGGTCGGCGTCAGCACCAACGCGCGCACCGGCGCGCCGCCGTCCTTGACCCGCTCGAGGAGCGGCAGACCGAAGGCCGCCGTCTTGCCCGACCCGGTGCGGGCCCGCCCGATGAGGTCCCGCCCCTCGAGCACTTGCTCGATGGCCTGAGCCTGGATGGGCGTGGGGGTCTCGAACCCGAGCGCTCCGAGAGCGTCGACGATGCGCCGGTCGAGGGAGAAGCTCGCAAAGCCCCCACCGGCAGAGGTTGGTTCGAGGGACATGGGCGCCGGCGAAGGATGAGCCGTGGAAAGGTGTCGTTCGGCCGCAGCCGCGGGTTGCAAAAGCATGGGTTCGTGTCTCCTCGCGGTCTTGGGGAGACGAGGACGCCGAACCCGGATCGCTGACGCAGCGAAAGGGCCGCTGCGGGTCGCGTTTCATGCGACGCAGGTGCGGCCGTGTCAAGGCGCCGCCGCATCGCGAGCCGCAGCGCGGATCAGACCTCGAAGATGCCCGCGCCCCAGGTGAAGCCCGAACCGAAGACGGTCGAGAGCACCCGGTCGCCCTTCTTGACCTTCCCGGCCTTGCGCCAGTGGTCGATGGTCAGCGGGACCGTGGCGGCGGTCGTGTTGCCGTACCACATGATGCTGTTGAGCACCTTCTCGGGCGGGATCTGCGCGTACTGGGTCACCGCCTCGTTGATGCGGAGGTTGGCCTGATGCGGCACGAACCAATCGATGTCGTCCCAGGTCAGGCCTGTCTTCTCGAGGGCCCGCTTGGTGGCGGCGACCATGTTCCGAACCGCGTGGAGGTAAACGCGCTTCCCGTCCATGGTCGGGTACATGTCCCGGTTCTGCTCCGGGTCGTTCCCGTCGTAGTAGACCATCGGGATCTTCCCGATGTCGAAGCACTTCAAGTAGAGGTGCCACGCCCCGCTGCCGTCGGCCTGCGTGTGCGTGTAGAGAATGCCGGATTTCTCGGTCGGCGACGGGTCCTTGCCCACGACCACCGCGCCGGCGCCATCACCGAACAGGACCATCACGTCGCGGCCGCGGGTCGAGTAGTCGAGGCTGTGGCTGTGCAGCTCGCTCCCCACCACCAAGACGCGCTCAAACTTGCCGGCCTTCACGAAGGCATCGGCCATCTCGAGGCCGTAGATGAACCCGCTGCACTGCTGGCGGATGTCGTAGCAGGCACACCCTTCCTCACCGTCGATACCGAGCTTCGACTGGAGGAACACGGCCGTGCCGGGGAAGTGGATGTCGGGAGACAGCGTGCCCAGGATGATGCAGTCGATGTCCTTCGGCTCCAGGCCGGCGTCGGCGATCGCGGCCTCGGCGGCCCGAAGCGCCAGGTCGCTGGTTCTCCACTTGCCATCGTTCGGGACGTAACGGCGCTCCTCGATGCCCGTGCGGCTGCGGATCCACTCATCGCTCGTCTCCGTCTGCTTCTCCTTCTGACGAACGTGGTGGTGGTCGAGATAAGGGATCTCTTCGTTCTTGACCACGCGGTCCGGAACGTAGGAGCCCAGGCCCAGAATCTTGGCGCGAGTCACAGTGCATGGGGCTACCCCCTTTTGGCGTGCGCGTCCACAGGCCCGGCGAGCCCCGCCGGCGGCGCGCCCGTCGCCGGGAGCCCGCGCCGGCACCGTTCCGGTTGCGAGGCAACCAAAATCGGGAGAAAAGGAGCCCCACGAACACGAGGCGACCGATGAGCAAGCCGACCATCCTCTACACGCATACCGACGAAGCCCCCGCCCTGGCGACCTACTCGCTGCTGCCGATTCTGGAGGCGTTCACCAAACCCGCCGGCATTGCCATGGACGTCCGGGACATCTCCCTGGCCGGACGCATCCTCGCGGCGTTCCCGGACTTCCTGACGGAGGACCAGCGGGTCCCCGACGCCCTCGCCGAGCTCGGCGAGTTGGTCAAGACCCCCGACGCCAACATCATCAAGCTGCCGAACATCAGCGCCTCGGTGCCGCAGCTCAAGGCCGCCATCGCCGAGCTCCAGAGCAAGGGCTACGCCCTGCCCGACTACCCCGAGGAGCCCGAGACCGACGAAGAGCGAGCCATCGCCGCACGCTACGACAAGGTCAAAGGGAGCGCCGTCAACCCGGTGCTCCGCGAAGGGAACTCCGACCGGCGGGCGCCCAAGGCGGTCAAGGAGTACGCCCGGACCCACCCGCACAAGATGGGCCCGTGGACGAGCGACTCGAAGGCGCATGTGGCGACGATGGACGGGGGCGATTTCCGCCACACCGAGCAATCGGTCACCGTCGAGGAGGCCACGAAGGTGACTATCGAGCACATCGCGACGGACGGACGCAAGACGGTCCTCAAGGCCGACCTCGCGCTGCTCCCCGGGGAGGTCATCGACGCCTCCGTCATGCGCAAGGAGGCCCTCGTCGCGTTCCTTCAGAAGCAGGTCGCGGACGCCAAAGCGCAAGGCGTGCTGTTCTCGTTGCACCTCAAGGCAACGATGATGAAGGTCAGCGATCCGATCATCTTCGGCCACGCGGTGCGCGTCTTCTTCGCGGACGTCTTCGCCAAGCACGGCGCGGAGCTCGAAGCCATCGGGGCGGACCCGAACAACGGCCTGGGGGACGTGCTGGCCAAGGTCGCAGAGCTCCCCGACGAGAAGCGAAAAGCGATCGAGACGGATTTCAAGGCCGCCCTCGACAGCGGGCCGGCCCTTGCCATGGTCGACTCGGACCGGGGCATCACGAACCTCCATGTGCCGAGCGACGTCATCGTCGACGCCTCGATGCCGGCGATGATCCGCAACTCCGGCTGCATGTGGAACGCCGAGGGCAAGCTCCAAGAGGCCAAGGCAGTGATTCCCGACAGCAGCTACGCCGCCGTCTACCAGGTGGTCATCGACGACTGCAAAAAGCACGGCGCCTACGACCCGCGCACGATGGGGAGCGTCTCGAACGTGGGCCTCATGGCGCAGAAGGCCGAGGAGTACGGCTCCCACGACAAGACCTTCGAGATCGCCGCCGACGGGGTCGTCCGCGTCGTCGACGCCGCGGGCGCGGAGCTGATGCGGCACGAGGTCCGCGCCGGCGACATCTGGCGCATGTGCCAGGCCAAGGACATCCCCATTCGCGACTGGGTGCGGCTCGCCGTCTCGCGCGCCCGCGCCACCGGCACGCCCGCCGTGTTCTGGCTCGACGCCGACCGTCCCCATGACGCGAACCTCATCGCCAAGGTGAAAACCTATCTCGCCGACCACGACACGAATGGCCTCGAGATCCACATCCTGTCTCCGGCGGAAGCGACGGCCTTCTCGGTGGCGCGCATCCGCCAGGGGCTCGACACCATCTCGGTGACGGGCAACGTGCTGCGAGACTACCTGACAGACCTCTTCCCCATCCTCGAGCTCGGTACGAGCGCCAAGATGCTCTCCATTGTCCCGCTCCTAGCGGGAGGAGGCCTCTTCGAGACGGGCGCCGGCGGCTCCGCCCCCAAGCACGTCCAGCAGTTCCTCGCAGAGAACCACCTGCGCTGGGACTCCCTCGGAGAGTTTCTCGCCCTGGCCGCGTCTCTCGAACACCTCGCGGACAAGTACGAGCACGCGCAGGCCAAGGTGCTCAGCGAGACCCTGGACGACGCGACGACCCAATACCTGCTCGAGAACAAGTCGCCGTCGCGGAAGTGCGGCGAGCTCGACAACCGCGGCAGCCACTTCTACCTGGCGCTGTTCTGGGCGAAGGCCCTCGCCGAGTCGGGCGACGCGGCTCTCCGGGAGCGCTTCGCGCCCGTGGCCAGGGCTCTCGCCGAAAACGAAGCGACGATCGTGAGGGAACTGAACGGCGCCCAGGGCGTCGCCGTGGACATCGGCGGGTACTACCTCCCGGACGCTGCGCGCGCCGCCGCGGCCATGCGCCCGAGCGCAACCCTCAACGGGATCATCGACAGCCTTTGAGCCCGCTCCCGGCGTCCGCGCAGAGTTTTTTCCGTCCGCGGCGGCGCGCCTTCGACGCTCCATTTGGTTAGCGATCTCGCGCTCGTAGCAGCACGGATGCGCCGACCGAGGCGGTGCGCTGGCAAAATAAACCCGGGCGCCGCCTTCCCCTCCGTGTTAGGACAAGCGTCCCGCACGGCGACGGCAACGGGCAATCGGCCTGATTCCGGTACGTCGCGCCCCCTGGGCACGCGGTTCAGAAGCCCCGAGCGATCGGGGGACGGCGCCTTGCCGTCATCGGAAGAGAGAAACAGAACATGTCTAGCAAGCTATTTGTCGGCAGCCTCAGCTGGGGCACGAGCGATCAGGGCCTCCGCGCCGCCTTCGAGCGTTTCGGCGAGATCACGGAAGCCAAGGTCATCTCGGACCGCGACACGGGCCGCAGCCGCGGCTTCGGCTTCGTCACCTTCACGGACCCGGCCGCCGCGCAGCAGGCCGTGCAGGAGATGAACGGCGCCGAGCTCGACGGCCGCACCCTGAACGTCGACATCGCGCAGGAGCGCCGAGGCGGCGGCGGTGGTCGCCGCGACCGCTGGTGAACCCCCCGGCCCTCCGAGAGGGCCACGCGCGAAGGGGCCGGTGACCGGAAGGTCGCCGGCCTTTTCCTTTCCGTCCTACGCGCCCGGCGCGGTTCTTCCAGCGCACAATGCCCTCCAACGGTGGCTGTCCCAAGGGCTGCGCTCATCCCTCTCCTCGTTCCACCGCGCCGAAGGAAGGGTCGCGCCTCTCGCCGACCGCGCTCGCATGCCTTGTCGGCGCGCTCAGAGCCGATTCGGGTCCGCGACGGAGAGCGTGTCGCACTGGCGGGCGTCACCGCTGTCGAAGCCGCGCCGGAACCAGCGAATGCGCTGCTCGCTCGAACCGTGCGTGAACCGAGCGCGATCGCGATGACCGAGCGTGTCGTCGCCGATGGCGTGCGCCGCCTGCACCGCTTCGGCCAGGTCCTCGTCGGTGATCTGCAGCGACGCACGGGCCGTGTGACCCCAGACGCCAGCGAGGCAGTCGGCCATCAACTCGATGCGCACCGATGCCTGCGCGTCCGTATCACCGCGCACCGAGACGCTCTTGGCGCCGATGAGGTTCTGCACATGGTGACCGACCTCGTGGGCGATGACATAGGCCTGCGCGAAGTCACCCGGCGCGCGCAACCGGTGAGCCATGGTCTCGTAGAAGCTCGGGTCGATGTAGAGCCTGTGGTCGGCCGGGCAGTAGAAGGGGCCAACGTCCGAGCTGACGTTGCCGCAACCACCGGTGGCGACGCTGTTCGCGAAGACGACGAGGGTTGGGTTCTGGTAGCGCCTCGGAAGGGCGCCGCCATAGGCGGGCAGGCGCCCTTGCGCGAACTGTGCGGCCCACACGTCTTCGGTCGACGCCAGTACGACACGGGAGAAGTCACAGGCTGCGGTGTTGGCCTCGGATGCGGCGCACACACTCCCGGCGACCGCGCCGGAGGAACTGCCGGAGCCGCCGAAGACAGCTCGCTGAATGGACGCCGGCGCGAAGAAGTAGACGCCGGCGAGCCCAAGCCCGGCGACCAGGAGCCCCTTGATTCCGAAGCGACGGACGACCAGACCGAGCAGCCTCGTGGCCGCCCGCCCACCTCCGCCGCGGACGGATCCTGCGCCCCTATCCTCGAAATTCTCCGAGCGTCGGTGTCCATCCGTTCTCATGCTTCACCTCAGACGGACGTCATCGCCGACCCCGCTTGGTCACGCAAGCCAAAGGCGCGAGCGCCCGGACACCCACCGGTCCCGCCCGGTCTACGAATCGATACGGATCGATCGACGATCGCTGTTGAAATGTGCTGTAGAGTCGCCGCGATGACGCGCTTGGGCATTCTTGGCGGTGGCCAGCTCGCTCGGATGCTCGCCGAGGCTGCGCACCGCCGTGGCCTGCAAGTCGCGGCGCTGGCCCGAGGACCGCGGCCTCCCGTCGCCATCGCCGGCGTCACGGTCCTCGAAGGCGCCCTCGACGACGAGGAGGCCCTCGATGCTCTCTTCGCCGCCTCCGATGTCGTCACCCTCGAAAACGAGTTCCTGGACCTCAGCAAGCTGCGGCGGGTGATGCGCCGCCACCCGCGGGTGCCGCTGCGCCCGAGCCTCCGAGGCGTCGCCGTAGCCCAGGACAAGCTCGAACAGAAGCGCGTCTTCGCACGCCTCGGGTTTCCGACAGCCGACTTCGTCGCCCTCGACGCGCCGGACGAAGCGGACCTGGCCGCGCTGCACGAACGCTTCGCTCAGGGCTTCGTCCTCAAGCAGTCGCGGTTCGGCTACGACGGCAAAGGCAACCTGCTCATCGATGGCCCGGACGACCCACGCAACGAGCGCGCGCTGGCGTTCTGCCGCGCCGGCGAGGCCCAGGGAGCGACCCTCTACGCGGAGCGCAAGGTCGACTTCGCCGCAGAGGTCGCCATGGTGCTGACGCGAAGCCCGGACGGAACGCACCAATCCTTCCCGCTCGTCCTCAGCCGGCAAGAGCGGGGCGTGTGCCGGGAGGTTCTCGGCCCCGCCGCCGCGCTCGGCATCGACCCTTCCTTCGACGAACGGATCGCCCAGATGCTCGTGGCGTTGGGTGGCGCGCTGAACCTCTCGGGCACCTACGCCCTCGAGCTCTTCGTCACCCAGGATGGCGAGCTCCTCGTCAACGAGATGGCGCCACGGGTCCACAACACAGGCCACTACACACGCTACGGCGACGAGCCGAGCCAGTTCGACCTGCACGTCGAGGCCGTCACCGGTCAGCCGCTGAGCCAGCCTCGGGTCTCGGGCCTCGTCGCCATGCGCAACCTCCTGGGACCGTGGACACTCCCACCGCGACGGCCCTGCCCGCCCCCGAGGGAGCCTCCCCCGCCCGGGATCGAGCTCTCCTGGTACGGCAAGACAACCGTGTCCGCGGGCCGCAAGATGGGTCACCTCACGGCGCGCGCGCGGAACCTGCGAGAGCTCGACGAGGTACGCTCCGCGATGGCCCGTTA
>JALVDI010000576.1 GCA_027009115.1 Polyangiaceae bacterium
CCCGCGCCGCCTTCGGCACCGACTACCTCGCCGGCACGATCGTCTTCGCCGAGTTCGGGATCCTTCGGTTCCTCGACCTGATCCGGAACGCGACGGATGCCGCCAGCCCTACCGAGCAGATGCTCAGGGACTGGCCCTTTCTGCTCAACCTCGTCCTCTGGGCGATCGCAGTCGTCGTCGTCATCTACGTCAGCTAAATCTACATCTACGTTCAGCTAAATCTACGTCAGCGAACAGTCCGCCCCCTACCGGTCGTGAGGGATCGCGGTCTCGCCGACGCGCGTGATGCCGCCGGCCGACGAAATCTCGACAATTGACGAGGCGTGCTCTCGGCCGTGAGGCGCACGGAAATGCATCGGGCGGGCTGCTAACTCGCCGGTCCCGCCGCCTCGACCTCCGCGCGCGCCGAGGGGCCGGCTTTCGGACGAGCACGCCGGATCGCGCCGTGGTCTCGGTGGCCGTAGCGCATGCTCGGCCGGATCCCCGGGGCCAGCGCCGAGGGGGTCACCTCGCTCGACGGGAACATCTGCACGAACGCCGGGTCGATCTCCGACGGGTCGACCACGGAACGCTCGAGGACCATCGAATTGTACTGCTCGGCCGCCAGCTCTGGCGTGTTGCTGTTGAGGACGACCTCGTAACCGTACTTGCGCGCGAGCCGCCGCACGCCGGGGATACGCGAAGCCCCCGGGCTCCAGCTGTCGGCGCTGCACCCGTTCTCGCTGCAGCCAAAGACGCCGCGCGCGCCATGGACGAACAGGGTCTGGTTGCCGCTGGTGTGCCCCGGGGTGCGCAAGAGCAAGCTGCTCGGTCCGAGCCTCAAGTCGGCGTCGAAGAGGACGACGCGGTCCATCGGGACGCCGCGCTTGCCGTCGGGGACGAACCACTGGCGCTGCAGCGGGTGCAGCGCGTCCCAATCGTCCCACTCCCTCCGCGGCGCGAGCAGGAGCGCGTTGGGGAAGCGAGCCGACCACCCCCCCTCCGAGCTCCCGAGGAGCGGCCGCAGGTCTTGGGTGTGGAAGTGGTCGAAGGCGATGAGGTCGATGTCGGCGGGGCTCAGGCCCAGCCGTCGCAGCTGCACATCGACCTGCCCTTGCTGTGTCGTCAGGAGCTTCTTGGTGAGCGTGGGCGCCGGGAGCGCGTTGACGAGATCCGCGAAGAAGGGCGTGCGCTCCGAGGCCACGTAGTCCGTCGGGTTGAACAGCAGGTTCTTGGTCTCTCCTTCGACCTCCAGCTGCACGAGCAGGCAGCGGTGGTTCATCTGCACGTAGGGAAAGGGCAGCGGCACAGCGTGGTTGAAGGCGAACGCCGTTGGGTACAGCAGCGTCGTCAGCGGCAGGGTCTTGACTGCGACCGCCGTCGGCGCGGCCCGCAGGGAGTCTCCAAGGACGCGGCCGACCCGGCGGTAGTCGCGCAGCCGGCTCCCGGCGACGGTCGTCGCGCGGGCGTCGTCGAGGTCGTGGATCGCGCGCACCCAGGGGATGCGCGGGTCGATCGGGTCGCCGATTCGCATGCACCCATGGTCGGCTTT
Source organism: Polyangiaceae bacterium (assembly GCA_027009115.1). Classification (GTDB taxonomy): domain Bacteria; phylum Myxococcota_A; class Polyangia; order Polyangiales; family Houyiibacteriaceae; genus JALVDI01. The sequence continues at coordinate 1,532 of JALVDI010000576.1, forward strand.
CGCCGCCCAGGGAGCAAGGCGCGCCGTCGCATGGATCCCTCAGCCCGCCAGCGCCATCCACTGCTGCAGCTCACCGGTGATGAACCGGGGGGCGCGCTGAAGTTCGGCGATGTTCTGCGCGCCAACCAGGAGCATGATGGCGCGCAGCTGGCTCTCGACATTCGTCAGGAAGGCCTCGGCGCCCTCGCGCCCACCTTCGAGGAAGGCCTTGAACACGCCTCGGGCGAAGCCGGCGGCGCTGGCCCCGAGCGCGATGGCCCGGGCTGCGTCGTAACCGTCGCGCATCCCACCGGTGGCGATGGTCGTCAGTCCCGCGCTCACGGCGTTGTGCACACTCGCCGCGGTGGGGACGCCCCAGTCCCAGAGCAGCTCGCCCAGGGTCTTTTTGTCGCCTTCGGCGCGGAGCGTCTCGACGCCGACCCAGCTCGTGCCTCCGGCGCCGCTCGTGTCGCAGACCTTCACGCCCGCCCCGGCCAGCTTGCGCGCGGTCTCGATGCTGATGCCGTTGCCCGTCTCCTTGCCGACGACGGGCACGCTCAGCTCTCGAACGAGGGTCGCGATCGTCTCGGTGCCGCGGCGGAAGTCGCGATCGCCCTCCGGTTGCACGAGCTCCATCGCGGGGTTGAGGTGCACGCACACCGCGTCCGCCCCGACCTCGTCGACGAGCTGCTGCACGGCCGCCACCCCCATGTCCCGCGCCTGCACCACACCAACGTTGCCCAGCAGCAGCACGTTCGGGGCGACCTCCCGGACCTGGAAGGTCCACGCGGTGTCCGGGCGCTTCTGCATGGCCCGCTGCGAGCCGAGCCCGAAGCCATAGCCTCGGGTGTCGGCAACGGCCGCCAGCGTGCGGTTGATCTCGGCGGCCCGCTCGTGGCCGCCGGTCATCGCGGCGATGACGATCGGTGCCCGGAGGGTCTTGCCCAGCAGCTCGACGGAAAGATCGATGGCGTCCAGGTCGATGTCCGGCAGCGATTGGTGGACGAGCCTCACGTGCTCCAGGAGGGTCGTCTTGCGCTGAAACGCCACCGCGTCGGTGGCGCAGAGGTCGAGGTGGTCGGCCTTGCGCTGCTTGATGTCGTGCTTGGCTTCCATTGCGTGCTCCATGGGCCAGACGGCCCGGGGCGTCCAGCCGGTGGTTGCGCCGTTGATTCCCCCCGTCGGCTAGAGCGCCGCTCCGCGGCCTGCGCACGCCCTCTGCCGCCATCCTCTCAGCTCGACAAGGCTCGACATTCCCTCGCCTCGCGGATGCGCCAGCGATCCCGCCCAGTCCACGGATCGATCGACGATCGCGAGATGCGCTCTAACCCCGCGGAATCATTAGGAATGCGACATTGTGGCGCGATCGGACATCTTCGCCCTCGGGGCCAGAGGCTGGGGATGTTCGTTCTCGATACGGGCAAAGAAGACGAAAACACCAATGATTGCCGCGGTTGGGGCCGCCGATCGGGCGAATTCGCAGCGCGATCGGGGGACGCTTTCGTTGGGGGGTGTAGCGGGCTTGGCTCCCCGGCAGCGCCGCACGCCGAGGGGGGCCGAAGAGCTCCTCTTGCGGTTTTTTTGGGGCCTACCCCCTACATCTTGTAGGGTTCACGCTGTGACCATACATTGTCATATATGGTCGAATTGTCTCGTACGTGAAACTCTCCGGTTGCACGCTCTCCGCGTCGTCTCCGCCGCCTGCATCCAAGCTTCTAAGGCCTGGAATTTCTTATGGTATCTCCGAAACGAAGACGGCGGGCAAAAGAGCCCCTTGACGGGCCCGCAGCGCGCGCGTAGCAACAGACTTCCGCAAGCTGTTGTGGTGTTCGCCCTGGGGACCCCACAACCCCTTGTGGAATGGCTGTGGACAACCGGGCGCAGGTCCGGGAAGAGACGGGGATTTCGTTCGGCCCAACGGGGCGGCGCTGCCAGGGGCGGGAGAGAACGACGGAGAACTTGCGGAGAGGGGCCATCGCGCCGGCCGAGGGGCTGGTCGCGGGTGGGGCCTGTTCGTCCTCTAGCTTGGTGAATTGCGTGAATTTTCCCACGGCCGCGGGGCCGTGGCGGGAGGCGGGACGTGGCACTAGAGAATCGGATCATGGACGGTGAACAGACGGTGGACGGGGCCCTGCGGCGGGCCGAGGTGACGCAGCAGTCCGGGGGGCTGCACTTCGAGCGGAAGCTCACCCGAAGTGGTGAGGACCCTTACGAGAGCGTCGAGTACGAGCTGCGCGACAGCGTCATCACCGGCAGCGACGGCGGGATCGTCTTCGAGCTGAAGGGGGTCGAGGTTCCGGCCAGCTGGTCGCAGCTCGCCACGGACATTGCGGTCTCGAAGTACTTCCGCAAGGCGGGGCTACACGGCGACAGCAGCAAGGGGGAGCGGAGCGTCAGACAGCTCGTCCACCGCGTGGCCCACACCATCCGCACGTCCGGGGAGAAGTTCGGCGGCTACTTCGCCGACGAGGCCGCTGCGGACACCTTCGAGGCGGAGCTGGTCCACCTCCTGCTCAACCAGAAGGCCGCGTTCAACTCGCCCGTCTGGTTCAACTGCGGCCTGTGGCACGAGTACGGCATCAAGGGTGCCGAGGGGAACTGGTATTGGGACCCCAAGACTGACGCCATCCTCGAGTCCAAGAACGCCTACGAGCAGCCGCAGTGCTCGGCGTGCTTCATCCAGTCCGTCGAGGACGACCTCATGGCCATCTACACCCTCGTGAAAAACGAGGCACGGCTGTTCAAGTTCGGCTCGGGGACGGGCACGAACTTCTCTCGGATCCGCGGGCGGCAGGAGAAGCTGAGCGGCGGAGGCACGTCGAGCGGCCTGATGAGCTTCTTGGAGGTCTTCGATCGCGCCGCCGGCGCCACCAAGAGCGGCGGCACCACCCGGCGAGCCGCCAAGATGGTCTGTCTCGACATGGACCATCCGGAGATCGTCGACTTCATCACCTGGAAGTCGAAGGAAGAGAAGAAAGCCCGCGCCCTCATCGCTCAGGGCTACGCCAGCGACTTCAACGGCGAGGCGTATCACACCGTCTCGGGTCAGAACTCGAACAACTCGGTGCGTGTCACCGACGAGTTCATGAAGGCGGTCGAGAACGACGGCGAGTGGACCACCCGCATGCGGACCACCGGCGAGAAGGTGGACACCTACAAGGCCCGGGAGCTCTGGCGCACGATCGCCCAGGCAGCGTGGGAGTGTGCCGATCCAGGGGTCCAGTACGACACGATCATCAACGATTGGCACACGTGCCCGAACACGGACCGGATCAACGCGAGCAACCCCTGCTCGGAGTACATGTTTCTCGACGACTCGGCGTGCAATCTCGCGTCGATCAACCTCGTGAAGTTCCTCGACGAAGAGGGCAACTTCGACGTCGAGGGGTACCGTCAGGCCATCCGTGTCTTGATCCTCGCCATGGAGATCTTGGTCGATCTGGCGAGCTATCCGACGCGCGCCATCGCCAAGAACAGCCACGACTACCGGCCGCTGGGGCTCGGTTACGCCAACCTCGGCACCATGCTGATGCGCCTCGGGATCCCTTACGACTCCGATCAGGCGCGGTCCATGGCCAGCGCTCTGACGGCGATCCTCTGCGGCCATGCCTACGCGACGAGCGCTGAGATCGCGTCGAGCAAGGGGCCCTTCCCCGGCTACACGAAGAACCGGCAGCCGTTCCTGCGAGTGATGAACAAGCACCGGGACCAGGCCTATCGGATCGACGAGCCCGGCGGGCCCGGCATCACGGGGGATCGGCCCGCCGGTTGCCCCGAGTATCTCGTCCGCGCCGCGCAGCAAGACTGGGACTTGGCGGTCAAGCTCGGCGAGCGCTACGGCTACCGCAACGCCCAGAGCACCGTGCTCGCGCCGACGGGAACCATCGGCCTGCTCATGGACTGCGACACCACGGGCATCGAGCCGGACTTCTCGCTGGTGAAGTTCAAGAAGCTGGCGGGCGGTGGCTACTTCAAGATCGTCAACCAGAGCGTGCCCCACGCGTTGCAGCGGCTGGGTTACACCGAGGCGCAGGTCGCCGAGATCGTCAGCTACGTGACCGGGACCAATACCTTCACCGGCGCACCGCACCTGGGCCGCAAGGATCTGCTGGCCAAGGGGCTGACGGAGCGCGACATCGAGAAGGCCGAAGAAGCACTCCGCGGCGTGTTCGACGTCGGCGCGGCCCTCGCGCCCTGGGTGCTCGGGCCGGCAACCTACGAACGGCTCGGCATCGACGCCGCGACCTACAACGCGCCCGGCTTCAACCTTCTCAAGCACTGGGGCCTCAGCGACCCGCAGATCGAGGAGCTCAACGAGGTCGTCATCGGTCGAATGACCATCGAGGGCGCGCCGCACTTGCGGCCGGAGCATCTGCCGGTGTTCGATTGTGCGAACCGTTGCGGCAAGAAGGGCAAGCGCTTCCTGGCGCCGATGGCGCACGTCCACATGATGGCGGCCGCGCAGCCTTTCCTCAGCGGCGCGATCAGCAAAACCGTCAACCTCCCGGGCGACGTCACCGTCGAGGAGATCGAAGAGATCTACATGGAGGGTTGGAAGCTCGGCCTCAAGGCCATCGCCCTCTACCGCGACGGGTGCAAGGCGAGCCAGCCGCTCAACAGTCAGAGCGACTCGGAGGAGGACGAGGAGCCGCGCGAAGCGAAGGCAGCGCCGGCGGCCGCGTCTGTGCGCCGGGCCGACGTCACCAGCGAGGGGCTTCGTCCTCCGGAGAGCGTGCGCCATCGCCTGCCCAAGAAGCGGACGGGCTTCACGCAGGAGGCCCGCGTCGGAGGACACAAGGTCTTCTTGCGCACCGGCGAGTACAAGGACGGCAGCATCGGTGAGATCTTCATCGACATGCACAAGGAAGGGGCGAGCTTCCGGAGCCTCATGAACTGCTTCGCCATCAGCGTCAGCATGGGGCTTCAGCACGGGGTCCCCCTCGAGAGCTACGTCGAGCAGTTCACCTTCACGCGCTTCGAGCCGGGCGGCATCGTCGAGGGGCACCCGAACATCAAGTTCGCGACCTCGCTCCTCGACTATGTCTTCCGCGTGTTGGGCGTCGAGTACCTCAAGCGCTACGACTTCGCTCAGGTGCCGCCCAAGGAGGAGCAGGAAGAGCTGCTCTCGAGCACCGACGTGTCGGCGGCGCTCAAGGCGCAAGGGGCGGTTTACTCGGATCCGCCCCCACCCATCGAGCCAGCCGAGCAGGTGACCTTCGGTTTCGACCAGGACGCCGCGCCCAGGCAGCCGAATGCGCTCAGCCAGCAACTCGGAGAGATGATGGGCGACGCGCCGATGTGCGAGAAGTGCGGCAACATCACCGTCCGCAACGGCGCCTGCTACAAGTGCTTGAACTGCGGCAACTCGATGGGCTGTAGCTGAGTCGGCCACTCACGGGAGCCCTCGGTCCGACCTTGGGCCGAGGGCCCTACTCCTCTTCGGAGCGCTCGGCGTGGCGTGGCGCTGGCGGGTCCGTCGTGTCGACTTCGATGGCCGCCGAGTCCGCGTAGCGCTCCAGCCGGTGACCGGCTTTCAGCACGCCGGCGAAGGTCAGTCTGCCCCGCGCGTCGAGCCAACCTTGCTGTCTCCAGTGGGCGAGGGCCTGGGCTTGGAGCTCGTCGAGGCGAGCCAGCAGTCCTCTCAGGTCGGTTGTTTGCACATCCTCGTCCGCGATGCGTGCGAGGTGGGCGTCGAGCGCCTGTTTTGGGGACTGGGGGTCGATCGCGGTCGAGCGCAGCGTCGGTGGCTCGGGGAGCAGCGGGTCGGGATGAGGGAAGACCGTCGCGCGCACGGTCCCGTCGGCCAGCAATGACAGCAGGGACAGCCGCGTCGGGAGCTGCGCCGTCCCCGTCGGCTCAAAACGGGCCCACACCCGGCCTTCGGTGTCGCTGGCGTAGAGCGCTGCCGTCGCGCGTCCGTCGCCCCCGTCGACGTAGAACACGCCCGCGACGTGGAGGTCGAGGTCGGCCGCTTCCTGTTCCACCTCGGCGAAGTATGCGGCCAGCGTCGCCGGGACGTGGGGGGCGCGGGTGTGCTTCGGGGAATCGAAGCGCAGCGTCTTGGCGATGCCCACGCGACCGGCGGTTTGGATGGCGAAGGCCGCCCCCAGGATGAGCACGGTGACAGCAGCCAGGCTCAGCACGGTCCGATTGGACGGGACATGGTCGCCGAAGGCAAGTGGCGCGCGCACGAATTCGGCGGCACGATGCCCATCGATGCGACGGCTGATCTTGGTGCTTTGGGTTCTCCCCATCCTCGGCTGCAGCGACGGCGGCGACCCTCGGGCCTGTCCCGCGGCCAGGGCGGCGGTCGGCGCGGACTTGGGCGAGGCGCTGCCGATACGGACCATGGGCTCGACCGCTGGGGCCACGAACGACGACGGAGCGAGCTGCGGCGGAGGCGGCGCGCCCGACGCACTCTTCACCTGGACCGCGCCTTATGCCGGCACGTTTCACTTCTCCACCGAGGGCTCCGCTTTCGACACGATCCTCTTCGCGCGCGATGGGGCCGCCGACGGGCCCGAGCTCGGGTGCAACGACGACGTCGGCTCCGGAGCCTATCAATCGCGTCTCACCCTCGACCTGGCCGCTTGCCAGACCGTCGTCGTCGCCATCGACGGCTTCGGAGAGGAAGCCGGCGAGTTCGTGTTGCGCATCGATGGCGTCGAGGCGGTGTGCGACGATGGACTCGACGACGATGGGGACGGCGCGATCGATTGCGACGACTCGGATTGCTTCGGTCCCGCGTGCCCAGGCACCGACGACTGGCCGAGCGACTGGGCCGCGCTCGAGTGGGCGATGCTCGAAGAGGTCAACCGCTACCGCATGGCGGGAGCCGAGTGCGGCGGCGAGCCTTTTGCGCCCGCGCCGCCCCTTGAGATGGACGAGACGGTCCGTCGTGCGGCGCGCCTTCACAGCCAGGACATGGGCGCACAGAACTACTTCGAACACGACAGCCTCGACGGACGGACCTTCGATCAGCGCATGGCCAACGAGGGCTTCATGGGCGCGTCGCCGTGGGGGGAGAACATCGCGGCCGGGTACGGCACGGCGGCAGAAGCAACCGCGGGCCTGATGAACAGCCCGGGCCACTGTCGGAACATCATGAACCCGGACTTTCGGGTCATAGGCATCGGCTACGCTTACGACGCGAGCTCCGAGTTCGGCCACTACTGGACCCAGGACTTCGCCGCAGGGCATTGAGCTTGCGAATCTTGCGGGGGCGTCGCGGGCGTTGACGCGCCGCGCCAATGGGGAAGCTCACGGGGCGTGCCTGCCGCGCGTCGCACCCTCTGGTAGCGTCCTGTCCTGATGAGCACGAAGAACGTCTCGGTGACCTTGGACTCGGCCCTCTTCGAGCGCGTCTGCGAAGCGGCCGCGGCACAGGGGGTGAGCGTCTCGACGTTTCTGGCGACCTCGGTGAGCACGCACGTTCGGGCCGTCGAACGCGAACGAACGGAGCGACGCCTGCTCGCCTGGACCCGCAGCTGTCAGAGCCGTCTGGACTGAGGACGGTGTTCTGCTGCCCGCGCACGCTGCCGCCATCCTCTCACCTCGACAATGCTCGGCGTTCCCTCGGCTCGCGGATCCGCCATCGGTCTCGCCCAGTCCACGAATCGATTGACGATCGTTTTGGGGATGTGCTGTAGGGTTTGCCGCATGGCCAACCTCTCCCGCAAGCTCTTCGGCGTCTTCCTCCCGGGGGTCGCGCTCGCCGCGACGACGGCGGCGTGCGGTGGGGACGGCGCCGAGCCCTACGATGTGCGCATCGACACCTTCAACATCGGCCTTGCCGGTGCCTTCGTCCCCTTCGAGGAGGAGCGTCGGGGGCCGCTCGTCGAGGCCATCGCCGCCATGGATTCGGACATCGTCTGCATCCAAGAAGCCTGGAGTCAGAGCGACAAGGAGCGGATCATCGAGGGTGCCCGCGCCTCGTTCCCGCATTCCCTGGCGTTCATGCACGACCTCGACACGCCCATCGACGATCCGACCGACCAGAGCGGCACCATTCCTCCGGCACCGACGATGCCACCCTGCGCGGGCATGTACGAAGCCAACCTCGACGCGGCGCTCACCTGCTTGCGCGACAACTGCTCGACAATCCCCGGAAGTGACGAAGGCCACACGACGAGCTCCGCGTGTGCCGAGGAGCGGTGCATCGAATCCGTAACGACGCTCCTGCTCGGTGGAGACGACTCGCTCCAGTGTTATGCCTGCCTCGCGACGAACCTACCGACGGAGTCCTTCGGGGATATGCGGCAGCTCTGCACGACGGAGCCGAACGCGACGCTCGCGTTCCGGGGCCAGAGCGGGGTCCTGATCCTCTCCAAGCATCCGCTCCGAGACGGTGAGGCCTACGTCCTCCCCGGTACGTGGAATCGCCGCGTCGTCGCCGCCGCGACGGTCGAGCTTCCCAATGGGCGCGACGTCGATGTCTACTGCAACCACCTCACGCCCATCTTCGATTCGCTCGCTTTCCCTTATACCGGTGCGTACGGCAACGACCAGGTGGGTGCCGATGCTTGGGCCGCCGAGCAGCTTCTCCAAGCCGAGAAGCTGATCGCCTACGTCGGCCGCCGCAGCGGCGAGCGGCCCGCCTTCGTCCTTGGCGACATGAACGCGGGTCCGGCGTCCATGGGCGTCGTCGACGAGGGGCGTGCGACCTACGAACGGCTTGCCGGTGCTTTCGCACCTGCGGTCGCCGCGGGCTTCGTGCCACGGTGCACTCACTGCCCGGACAACCCCAACGTCAGCGACGCGAGCGCGCCGGTCTGGATCGACCACATCTTCCTGCACGGCATCGATCCGAGCGCCGTGCAGTCGACGGAGGTCACCTTTACCGAGGCCACCGTGTCGACCCCAAGCGGCAACGTCCCTCTCTCGGACCACTACGGCCTGCGCTCCGTCGTCACCGTCGAGTAGCAGCCCACCCCAAGCCTCTCCGAGCGTCTCCCGAGACCACATCTTTGGCCCGTCGCCCCGCGGGCCATCGAGCTCGCGCGGCCGAGGGCTCCTTCGAACGGCGTCGAGGCGGGGAGGCGTGGCTCCGGCGGCTCGCGGCTGACTGCGCCTGAGATTGACACGGCGTAAACACATCGTGTATAGAATCCACCGGTCGAGTCTGTGCGGGGCAGACACGGCCGGGCGCCGCCGGTGCGTTCACGGGAGCTTCCCCGCATTCGGGGGTCCTATGTCCGCGCGAGCCAGGAAGTGGTTGGGCGTTCTCGCGGCTCTGGGCGTGGTGGGAGCGGCCGCGGCGCTGTGGGTGCACACGAAGGCCAGGCGGCGCCTCGAACGCGTGCACCGTGTCCACTCGGATGTGCCCTCGGTCTCTCGGGCCGAGCCCGAGCGTCGGGCCGCCTCGGTCGCGCGCGGCGAGCACCTGGTGCACGCCCGCTACGGCTGCGCCCACTGCCACGGCGAGGATCTGGGCGGTGGCTTCATGCTCGACGAGTCAGCCATGGGCCGCTGGCCCGCCCCGAACCTCACTCGAGGCGAGGGGGGCTTGCCTGCCGACTTCGACCTCTCGGACTGGGACAAGGCCGTCCGCCACGGGGTGCGGCGGGATGGCACGGCCTCTGTGATGCCCTCGCAGGATTTTGCGGCCATGAGCGACGAAGAGCTGCTGGACATCGTGACCTACGTGCGCTCGCTGCCCCCGGTGGACCGCGAGCTCCCGCCGCGCTCTTTCGGACCCGTCGGGACCTTGCTCCTGGCGCTCGGTGAGCTGCAGCTCGCAGCCGAGAGCTTGGCCTCTCGCACCGAGCACCCCACCCGACCTCCCCATGAGGCGCCGACCGCCGAGTTCGGTGCGCACCTGGCCCAAACCTGCATCGCCTGCCATGGGCGGAGCTTCGCGGGCGGGCCGATTCGAGGCGGCGCGCCGGACTGGCCCCCCGCCAGCAACCTCACGGCGCACGCCGACGGCTTGGCGACGTGGACCTTCGAGGACTTCGAGCGCCTGATGCGGGAGGGCGAGCGCCCTGATGGGACCACGGTGCGGACGCCCATGCGCGAGGTCACCCAGCTCGGCCGACGGATGTCCGGGACCGAGCTACGCGCTCTGTGGGCGTTCTTGCGTTCCTTGCCCGAGATGCCCGCGCCTCGTTGAGACCTCCGTCGTGACGCCGCGTCCCGTCGTACGCTCCTCCTTCGGCCCGATGCGCTACCTTGCCCCAGGCATCTCGAGCTTCGTGCCGGGCATCGGTTCCGGCGCCGGGGGGTCGCAGACGCGAAGGGTGAGCATGACGGAGCCACGTGGCAGCACGAAGGAGCGCATCTTGAACGCCGCATGGAAGCGTCTGCTTCACGGCGACCGCGCCCGCCTCGAGGACGTCGCCGCCGACGCTGGCGTCAGCCGACAGGCCGTCTACCTGCACTTCGGTTCGCGGGGCGGTTTGCTCCTCGCCCTCGTGGACCATATCGACGCGACCTTCGGCCTTCAGGAGCGTCTCGCGGAAGTCGCTTCGGAGGCGGTGCCCACCGACCGGCTCGACGCGATGCTACGGCTGATGGCCGACTACAACGGCGAAATCCACGGGATCGCCATGGCCTTCGCCCGGCAGGCGCAAGACGACCCCGAGGTGCGTGCGGCCTTCGAGGATCGGATGGAGCGTCGCCGAGCAGGGCTGCTTCGTATCGTCAAGGCCTTGGAGCAGGACGGGCGCCTGCGGACGGACTGGACCTGTGAGGAAGTCGCCGACATCCTCTGGGAGCTCGGCTCCCCGAGCAGCTTCGAGCACCTCGTCACCGAGCGGGGCTGGACCACCGAGCGCTTCGGTGACTGGCTCCTGTGGGCTGCCCGCAGCTTCCTCGGCTGACTACGTCTCGGGGCCGCCGAGCTGGCCTGCGGCCGGGCTCGAGGCCCCCACGTCGGGATCCGTGTGCTCGAGGATCCACAGCACGGCACTGCCTTCGGTCGCGGCCCACGCCACCGGCCGCCCGTCGGAGCCGCGCTCGACGATCCGGTAACCGTCTTCCCCTTGCCAATGGTCGAACTCGTAGGGCGCCGCCACCAACACGTCCGCCAGGCGTCGGCCTGCGAGCAGGCGAGCGATCCGTCGCCTTCGCCGCCGCCGCTTCCATCGATCGGCGAGGGCGAAACCGATCCGCGCGGCCCCCGTGAGCGCCCCGAGCACGCCGAGGAGGGCGGCGGTGGTCAGCAGCAGGGCGTCCCAGTCGACCATCGCGTCTGTGGAAGTCTGACGTGGGCGTCGAGCGCTGTCACCCGCTCGCGGCGGAGGACCGTCGCAGTTGCTCCGAGCGCGTGGCCCCCCGGGCGACGCATCGCGCCGGCGCCGCGGAGACGCTCGCGGGTGGGTCCATCCCGGTCGGCGCTTTCTTGACCGCGACGGGAGGCCGCCCGATACCCGTCTCATGCCGAAGCGGGCCTTCAAGCGTGCCGTCACTCTGAGCCTCCTCGGCGCCGTCTCCTACCTCGTGGTCGCGCGTGGTGGGCTCGCCGACGTCCGGGCGAGCCTCTCGCGGCTGAGCCCGGCGGACCTCGGACTCGCTTCGCTCGTGCCGCTCGCCGCGGTCGCCGCATCCGTTCGGCGCTGGCAGCTCCTGCTGGCCCACGAGGGACTGCGGCTGCCTTTCCGCCGGCTCCTCGCTTCGTTTCTGCGCGGCCGCTTCGTCGGCGCGTTCACGCCCTCGACTGCCGGCCTCGACCTCTACCGTCTCGTCGACGTCGGGCGGAGGACTGGCGACCGCGCGGCGTCCGGGCGCGCCATCCTCCTCGAGAAGCTCCTGGGCCTGGTCGCTCTCGCGCTCGTCACCTTGGCTCTGCTGCCTGTCGGCTTGGCGCGTTTCTTCGGCACCGGCGGGCTGCTGGGGGCGCTGGGGCTCGGCGCGGTCGCCGCCACGGGGCTGGCGCTCCTCGGGCGACCGGCGCTCCTGCGCGCGATGGCGGCGCGCCTGCCCCGCCGCCTCAGGTCCCGCGCCCACGGCCTGGTCGACCTCCTGAGCACGCGGAGGCTGCCCCGTGGCGACCTCGCGCGCGCTTTGGGATTCGGCGTCGCCTCCCACCTGGCGACCGCCGCCGTCTTCGTCGCGACGGGCCGCGCGCTCGGAGTGGCCGTCGACCCCATGAGCTTGCTCGTCGTCGGCAACGCCATCGTCCTCGCCACGCTCCTGCCGATCAGCGTGGGCGGGATCGGGGTGCGCGAAGGAACGGCGGTCGCGCTCCTCGCCGCCGTTGGGGTGGGACCGGCCCAGGCTGCGCTCGTGGCGCTCCTTGGTTACTTGGCGATGCAACCACCGGCAATCCTCGGAGGGCTCCTCATGCTCTGGTGGACTGAGGACCCGCGGACTGAGGACCCGCGGACTGAGGACCCGCGGCCGGCGACGCCCGCGGCGATCACCCTGGCGGGCCTCACGCCCGTAGCCGAGGCGCCGCTCCTCGCTCAGCCGGCAATCACCCCTACCGCGTCTTCGACGTCCGCGCGGCTGCCGATGTAGAGCGGCGTGCGCTGGTGCAGCTGCGTCGGTTCGATGTCGAGGATGCGACGCGATCCGTCGGATGCCGCGCCGCCGGCGGCCTCGCAGACGAAGGCGAGGGGCGCCGCCTCGTAGAGCAGCCGAAGTTTGCCCTGCGCGTTCTTCGTATCGGGCGGATAGGCGAAGATGCCACCGGTCAGCAGCGTCCGGTGGAAATCCGCGACCATCGCCCCGATGTAGCGCAGCTTGTAGGCCGCGCGATCCGTCTGCGGTGTCTTGACCCAGTCGACCCAGCGCTGCACGCCCGGAGACCACTTGTGGTAGTTGCCCTCGTTGACCGAGTAGGTGCGGCCGCGCTCAGGGATCTTCAGGTTCTCGTGCGAGAGGAAGTACTCGCCGATGGCCGGGTCGAGGGTGAAGCCGTGGGCGCCGTCCCCCGTCGAGTAGACGAACATATTCGACGAGCCATAGATGACATAGCCGGCCGCGACGATGTCACGGCCCGGCTGCAGGCAGTCCTCCAGGGTCCCCGGACCGCTGCCGGCAGTCCTGCGACGATGGACCGAGAAGATCGTGCCGATCGACGCGTTGATGTCGATGTTCCCTGAGCCGTCGAGGGGATCGAACTGCAGCACGTACTTGCCTGTGGGGTACTGCGGTGGAACGGGGATTGGCTCTTCGACCTCCTCGCTGCCCATCACGCAGACGTGGCCGCCTTGCTGCACGCAGCGGACGATCGTCTCGTTGGCGAAGACGTCGAGCTTCTGCACCTCTTCGCCCTGGACATTCACCTGGCCCGTGAGGCCGAGGATGTTGGCGAGCCCGGCCTTGCTGACCTGGCTGCCGATGATCTTCGAAGCCAGCGAGATCTGCTGGAACAGCCCGGTGAAGTCCCCCGTCGCGCCGGAAGCACGCCGCTGTCGCTCCAACAGATGCTGCTCGAGCGTCTGTCCATAGAAGGTGGGCCCCGCGGGCCCGATCGAGAGGTGCTCGCTTCTCATGACAGCCCGTCCGTAGCATAGAGGCCTGCCTGGGAACCAACCCGCTGCCGGAGCTCAGGGCACCCTCGCATGGGCCTAGGCGACGGCCCACCCCGGAACCACAGGCCTGGGAAGCCGCAGAAGGCGGCCGCAGGAAGCGCCGATTTGACAGCGCCCCAGGCCAGCGCTAGCGTCGGCGCTCCCTGAAAAAGGGGACCCATCGGGGCGTAGCGCAGTTTGGTAGCGCGCACGGTTCGGGACCGTGAGGTCGAAGGTTCAAATCCTTTCGCCCCGACCACTTTTCCCCTTTGCCTGGCTCTCGCTCTCGCTCTCGCGCATGGCCAAAGCACCGCCTTCACTGAAAGTGCTCGTCGTCGATGACGACCAGGCCATCTGTGAGTTCATGGAGACGTTCCTCCGCAAGGACGGCTTCGAGGTGAAGACGCTGTCGGACCCGAAGGCGGCACCGGAGGAAGTCAAGGTCGGCGGCTACCACATCGTGGTGCTCGACCTGATGATGCCGGACATGGATGGCGTCGAGGTATTCGAGAAGATCCGCAAGATCGACGACGATGTCGCGGTGATCATCTTCACCGGCTATCCGAGCCTCGAGACGGCCGTGCAGTCGATGAAGCTCGACGCCGTCGACTACCTCCAGAAGCCCTTCAACCCCGATGAGTTCCGGGAAGTCATCGACCGGGTGATGCGCAAGAAGGGCCTGCTCCGGACCCCCGAAGAGAACTTGCACCGCGTCATCGGCGAAACCATCCGACGGCTCCGCAAGGATCACGGCCTCACCCTCAAACAAATGGCGCGCCGAACGGGCCTTAGCGTCTCCCTGCTCAGCCAGATCGAACGCGCGGAGTCGAGCGCGTCGATCAGCTCCCTCTACAAGATCGCCGTCGCTCTGGACGTGCCGATCAAAGAGCTCTTCGGCGAATACTGAGCACCGGGTATCCTCGCGCCCCATGGTTACGCGCCCCATGGTCCCCCGAGCCATCTTCGTCGCGCTCCTCTTCTCCGCGACCGCCGCTGCCCAGACGGCGCCCGCCCCGGTTCTCTTCGTCCCCCTCCCCGGGGAAGGGCTGAGCGAGGACGTCGCCCATGCGGTGAGCGAGGCCGTGCCGCAAGGGCTGGCCTCCCGCCTCAGCCGCCGTGAGCTCCGCGTCGCCACGGAGCTCACCGAGCCCCTTCTCGGTTGCCCGGATGCCCCGTGCCGCGGCCAGCGCCTCGCTGAGGCCGGCGGAACCGCAGGCGTCCTGCTGACGGTCTCGCCTCCGCGTGGCCGGGGACCGATCGAGATGCGCTTCGAGGTCGTCGACGCCGTGACCGGCGCACCGCGGGGCGAAGCCGTCGAGATCGAGGTGCCCGCCGACGCCGCGACGGACTCTGCCACCCTCGGTGAGCTTCTGGCGCCCACCTTCGACGCTCTGGCACCGCAGCTCCCCGCCCCACCGTCCCGCGCCATGCTCCTGGTGGCAGCGAATCTGGACGGCGCCACGGTGCAGGTCGACGGCGAGCCCCGCGGCGAGACCCCTCTGCCGCCCCTCGAGCTCGATCCGGGGACGCACACGGTCACGGTCACGGCCCGCGGCTACGAGCCGTTCAACCGCTCGGTGGAGCTCAGCCTCGAAGGCACGCGCCTCAACGTGGACCTCGAGCCGGCAGCGCAGACCGCCGAAGCGATGGCCCGCCAGGACGCTGCAGACGCCGAAGACTTCGTGGCCAACGCGCCGGCCGACCAACCTCTGCGCAAACAGTGGTGGCTGTGGGCTGCGGTCGGCGGCGGCGTCGTGCTGATCACCACCATCGCCGTCGTCGCCGCGGTCGCCGGCGGCGGGGGTGGAGCGCAGCGCTTCGAGATCCCGCCGATTCCGGAGGGCATGTGATGGGCAGGCGGCTCCCTCTCCTCTTGCTGATGTTTGCGCAATGCGGCGACGGCGGCCCGCCGCCGCACCTCCTCCGGATCGTCGCCGACGACGGCTCGTTGATGGGCAACTCGATCATCCAGGCGGCTGTGCAAGAGATCGAGATCATCGTCGTGCCCGATATCAACGACGGGCGCTTCGAGCCCTCCGAACCTCGAGAGATCATGGGGGGTGACGCGGAAGTGCGGGTTTCGGCGGCGGGCGAGTGGGTCCTCAAGCTGCGCAAGCGCTGGATCGACGAGAACGCCGAACCGAGCGGAAGCACCTTCCAGGTGATGGTCCCGATCTACACGGAGCAGGGGGAGGACGCGATGGTCCGGGACCCGACCCTCCGCGTAGCCTTTCTGCGCAACGGCGTCCGCATCGCGGAGTCCAACCCGCGGTTTCTCCAGTGGCCCCCGCCGCCTGGCGAAGTGACGGTCGTCAACGTCTTCTGCCCGGAGATGTTCCGGCTGCAGTGCCTCAACAACGACTGAACGCATGCGCTGGGCGCCGCTCTTCGCTCTGATCCTCGCGTGCGGGTCGAGGCGGCCGCCGACGGTCGCGCGAATCATGAGCGGCGAACGCCACATCGGCCCGTTCGTCTCACCGTATGCCTACGAGCACTTCGTGCGCGCGGAGCTCGCGGCGCTCGCCGGCGACGACGAAGAGGCGGTCGCGGAGTACGAGCTGGCGCGGCTGGGCCCCGCCGACGACACCCTGGTCCTCGCGCGACTCGCCGAAGCCCTCGACCGTCTCGGCCACCTCGAACGAGCCGACCGAACGCTCCGCGAAGGCGAGTCCCTCGACCCTGCCTCCGAAGCGATCTGGCTCGCCCGCGCGCGCATCCTCGCGAGGAGGGGCGATCTCCGGCGAGCGATGGACGCCGCCGCCCGGGCTGCCGAGCTCGCCCCCGAGAGCGCAGGCCCCGCGCTCCTCCTTGCGGAGCTCCTGGAGCGCGCCGACGCGACCCCTCGGGCCGCCGCGGTGTTGCGCGCGGCGGGTCGGTCCGCAGCCGCACGGCGCCGGCGACTCGCGGCGGCGCTCGCCCAGGGCGACGGAAGCGCCGCGGCCGAGGCCCTCGAAGCCTTGCTGCGCGTGGCTCCTCCCCGGACGCCGGAGGTGGCCGCCACGGCGCGGCTAGCCCTCGACGAAGGCCGCCCAGCCCTCGCGCTCCACCTACTGGGCCTCCTCGACCCGGAGGCGGAGGCCGCCCTGCGCGTCCGAGCCCTCTTGGCGGCGGGCCGCCAGACCGACGCCCAGCGGCTGCTCGAGGCGACCCCTCCCGAGGCCTTCGGGGGTCCGGGCCCATACGCGGCGCTCCTGCTGCGCGCCGGGCTGGTCGAAGCGGCGATCGAGGCCGCCGAGACCGCCGTCGCGCTGGGCGACGACCAGGCGCAGCTCACGCTGGGGACCGCTCGCTTGGCGGCGGGGGACGCCCCCGGAGCTGCCGAGGCGTTCGCGGCTGTGCCGCCGGCCACCCGCATCGCCGCCCGCGCGCAGGCGGGCCTCGCCGAAGCGTTGATGCTCGGCGGCCTGGACGCGCTGGCCCGCGAAGTCGCCCGCGCTCCGGGCCACGAGCGCGCTCAAGAAATTCCCGATGTCCGTTGAAACTGGCGAGGGGGCGGACATATGCTCGGGCCGCTTTCGGAGAGACACGGCCATGAGCGACGACGCGACCTACCTCGACACCTTCCCCAACTGGCTTCGCAACCTCGGCCACGACGCCGAAGAGCTGGGCGAGCTCTTGACGGTCGACTCCATGGCCCGCGATGCCCGCGAAGCCATCGCCGGAGGGCTGAACTACCTCTTCAAGTCCCTCGACCTCATCCCCGATGGGATCGACGACATCGGCTACCTCGACGACGCCTTCGTCCTGCGCGTCGCCGCCGAAATGGCGAGCCACGAAGACACCGGGACGGCGAACGCCGACCAGCTCGAGGTCCTCTCGCGCCTCACGGAGGAGTGCGAGACGGTCCGCGCCTTCCTCGGCGACGACTTCCCCCGCCTGGAAGCCTACGTCAAGGGTCTACGCAACGGCGCCGCGCGCGGACGCTCGGTCAACGACATCCTCGACGAGGAGGAGGTACGCCGGGACTTCCTCTCGGACATCCGTGGCTTCGCCAAGACCTACGAGTCGCCCTCCTTCGCCCGCGAAGAGAAGAACCTCATCAAGCTCCGAGCGTTCTTCGACGCCAAGCTCCCCAAGTGATCGAGAGGCGCCCGTGAAAGACACGGCGCCTGCGGAGCCATCGCTTCGGCCTCCACGGAGCCGCCAAGTGTCCCGGATGATTGACTTGCCGCTCCGCGCCACCTATCCCTCGCCCGATGCGCGAGCCTCCGCTCGCGCGTAGCGGAGAAAGCCATGAACGCGGTCGCGATGACGCTGGTGCTCGTCGGCACCCTCTCCTTCTTTTCCTGGTCGGTCTTCCGCCGCTATCGCCAAATCGTCAAGGTCGGCAATCCGGACCCCCGCTTCCGGTGGACGTGGCCTCAGATCGTCGACCGGGGCCTGACGGTGCTGCGGGTTGCGCTGGGGCAGGAGAAGATGTGGAAGAAGCGCGGCTACCTGGAAGCCGGCCTTGCCCACATCGTCATCTTCGCCGCCTTCAACGTGCTGCTGCTCAACTCGATCCTGCTGTGGGGTCGGGGCTACGACTACGACTGGAACTTCTTCTGGGGCCTTCTCGACACCGAGCGCCCCTTCGGGCGGCTCTACAGCCTCGCCAAGGAGCTGACGGCGGTGGGCGCGATGGCGGGCGCGGCGATCTTCGCGTACTTGCGCATCGCCAAGAAAGGGCGCGACAGCGCCGACCCTGAGGAGGTCGGCGACAAGCCGCGGATGACCCTCGGCTTCGAGCCGAACCTCATCCTCTTCATCATCTTCTCCATGATGTTCGCCGACCTGTTGTACGTCGGTGGGCACCTCGCGCTCGAGCACCAAGCGGCGGGCCTCGAGGTGCATTGGACCTGGTACGAACCCTTCGGATCGGCGCTGGCGATGGCCTTCGGCGGCATGGGCCGTGGAGCGCTGAAGGTCGTCGAGCACATCGGCTTCTGGTGGCACGCGAGCTGGGTGCTCCTCTTCCTCAACATCCTTCCGTACTCGAAGCACTTCCACATCCTGACGGTGATGGAGAACGTCTTTGCTCGGGACCCAAAGCCGGCGGCTCTGCCGAAGGTCGAAGACCTCGAAGGCAAAGTCGAGCGGGAAGAAAGTCTGGGAATCAACACCCTGAACGACCTCACTTACTCGCACATCCTCGACCTCTACACGTGCACCGAGTGCGGGCGCTGCAGCGACAACTGCCCCGCCTTCCTCACGGACAAGAAGCTCTCCCCCAAGCACCTGACGCTGGCGCTCCGCGACCACCTCTACGCCTCCGAGTACGCCATGTTCGGCAAGGACGACGACGTACAGGAGCCGCACGACGGACCGCCCCCGCCGATGCCGGATCCGAGCGAGCGCGAAGAGCTGCACACCTATCCTCCACCCCCAGCGAACGCCTACTTCCTCCAGCGCGCCGCCGGCGTCGAGCTCGTCCCGAACGTCCTCGATCCGCACGTCGTCTGGAGTTGCACGAGCTGCCGCGCCTGCGAGGAGCAGTGCCCGGTGATGATCTCCTACGTCGACAAGATCGTGGGCATGCGCCGGGAGCTGGTCATGATGAAGGCGGAGTTCCCCCCGCAGCTCGAGACCGCCTTTCGCGGCATCGAGACGAACGGCAATCCCTGGAACATGTCGCCCATGGACCGGGCCGGCTGGGCCGAAGGCCTCGACGTGCCCCTCCTCGAAGACCAACCCGACGCCGAGGTCCTGTACTGGGTCGGCTGCGCCGCCAGCTACGACGACCGGGCCAAGAAGGTCGCGCGATCCGTCGCCCAACTCCTGCTCGCCGCGGAGGTGGACTTCGCCATCCTCGGCACCGAAGAGACCTGCACCGGCGACCCGGCGCGCCGAGCGGGCAACGAGTACCTCTTCCAGATGATGGCGGAGTCGAACATCGAAACCCTCAACGGCCGCGGCGCGGACAAGAAGACCATCGTCACGGCCTGCCCCCACTGCTTCAACACGCTGGCCAACGAGTACCCCGACTTCGGCGGCCACTACGACGTGGTCCACCACAGCGATTTCCTCAAAGGCCTGCTCCAGGCCGGGCGCCTCCGCCCGAGCAAGCCGGTGAGGGCCAAGGTCGCCTACCACGACAGCTGCTACCTCGGCCGCTACAACAAGGTCTACGACTCGCCACGCTTCGTCCTCGAGAGCATCGAGGGCCTCGAGTTGGTCGAGGTTGACTATTGGAACCGGGAGCAGGGCCTGTGCTGCGGCGCCGGCGGCGCCCAGTACTTCATGGAGGAAGAAGGCCCGCGGGTGAACCACAAGCGCACGCTCCAGCTCCTCGACACGGGCGCCGACACGGTGGCGTCCGGGTGCCCCTTCTGCATGACGATGCTCACCGACGGCATCAAGGACAAGGGGCGCGAGGACGTGCAGCAGCTCGACATCGCGGAGATCCTCGTGGCGGCCATGGATCTGGGCGGCACGCAGGCCGCTCCCGAGGCGGCCGAGTAGGACGCGGCGGCCGTGCCGGCCTTGCTTCAAGCCAGCGCCGACGCGGCGGCTCGATCGTCGGAGCTCCCGAGCGGCTACGGAGCCGCACTCCTCCAGTCGCTGCTGGCGCTCCTCGCTGTCTGCATCTTGGCGTGGGTCGTGCTGCGGTGGGCGTCTCAGCGGGGCGTGGGCGCAGGCTCCGGCAGGCGCGTGCGCGTCCTCGAGCGCGTGCCCCTCGACGCTCGGCGCCAGCTCTATCTGGTCCAGATCGGCGGCAAGGTCCTGCTCATCGGAGCCGGTGACGGCGCCGCGCCGCGGCTCATCAGCGAGGTCGACGCCGAGCACCTGCCCGAAATCGAGCCGCCGCCCGGCATGAGCTTCGCCCAGGTCCTCGCTCGCCTACGGGGCAAACCCCGAGGGTCCGCCGAGGAGGAGTGAGCACGGGTCACCATTTGGTGGGACGGTAGTCCTTGAGGAACTGCCCGAAGACATGCTTGCCGGTGCTCAGACCGTCGAAGATCGGATCGAGGATCCGGGCGGCTCCGTCCACGATGTCGAGGGGCGGATGAAACGCATGCACTGCGCGCTTGCGCTCGGCGATCGGCACGGGGTCCTCGTCGGTGACCCAGCCGGTGTCGACGCTGTTCATGTAGATGCCGTCCTTGGCGTAGTCGGACGCCGAGGTGCGGGTCATCATGTTGAGGGCCGCCTTGGCCATGTTCGTGTGCGGGTGCTTATCCGTCTTGTGCGCCCGATAGAACTGCCCCTCCATCGCCGAGACGTTGACGATGTGCTTGTCGAAGGTCTTGTGCCGAAGCATGAGCGCCTTCAGTCGCGCGTTCATGACGAAGGGCGCGACGGCGTTCACCAGGAAGACTTCGAGCAGCTCGATGGTCGGGACTTCGGCCAGGGCGAAGCGCCAGCTGTTCTTCTCGCGTAGGTCCACTTGCTGCTCGTCTTGGTCGAGGGCTCCTTCGGGGAAGAGCTCCGCGCCGCCCTCCACGTCCTCGGCCAAGAGCGCAAGCTGGCTGAGCAGCGGCGCCGCGTGAAGCCCGACCG
>JALVDI010000577.1 GCA_027009115.1 Polyangiaceae bacterium
CTCGTCGTACTCGGCCCGTTTCTTCTTACGCGCGAGCACCTCGTAGGCATCGGTCAGGCGCTTGAAGACCTCCTCCATCTTGGTCTTGTAGGAGCCGAGGCGCTTCCCGTAGAGCGTGTCCGGATGGAACTTCTTGGACAGCTTGAAGTAGGCTGCCCGGATCACCTTCTTGTCGGCGTCGCGCGGTACACCAAGGAGTTGGTAGTGGTCGAGCTCCGACAGGCGGTAGTAGGTATCGAGAATCGCGCGCCGGCGCTCGACGTCCAAGTCGACGTCGGCTTCTTCGAGCTCCGACGGGTCGTAGAGGACCCGGGACGCCCCCGGCGGCGGCGGGCGCGTTCGCACGGTGCCGCGCCCGGGGGTGCGGTGCAGCGGCCGCCGCTGCCGACCGGAGCCTCGCTTGGGCCGCGCGCGGGTAACTCGGGGCGCCTCCACCCACGAGAGCACTCCGCTCATCTCGAGGCTCGCGACCACACCGAGCACTTGCTCCATGGTGGCGCCGGTGGAGTCGGCGATCGCCTGCAACCCAGTGCGCCCGTCGATCCGTGACGCGATGAAGCCACCCAAGGGGTCGAGCTTGAGCGACGTCAGATCGCAGTCTTCCGCGAGCGCGGGCACCCGGTCGTGAGCAGGGGCTCGGTCGTCGCCTTCCACCGAGAGAACGGTAGCATTTTCGCCCCCCGCGGATCGAAAACTCGCTGCTATGGTCCCGCCATGACCGTACGTCATCTGCGGACCCTCGAGGATCTGACTTCCGACGAGCTGGCCGCCCTGCTGGACCGAGCCGACGTGCTCGCCGCTGAGCGTGGGCGCCACGGTCGCCCGCTGCGCGGGCGCTCGGTCGCGATCCTCCTGGAGAAGGCTTCGACTCGGACGCGGCTCTCCTTCGAGGTCGGCGCGCACGAGCTCGGCGCGCTCCCCGTCACCCTCCTCGCGCGGGACACGCAGCTCGGCCGCGGCGAACCCCTCGAGGACACGGCCCGCATGCTCTCCGGCTACGTGCACGCCGTGGTCTACCGGACGTTCGGCCACGATCGCATCGAGACCCTCTGCGCCCACGCCACGATCCCGGTCATCAACGGGCTATCGGATCGCTACCACCCATGCCAGTTGCTCGCCGACCTCCAGACGATCCGCGCGGAGAAGGGGCGCCTGGCAGGTTTGCGCGTCGCCTGGGTCGGCGACGGCAACAACATGGCACACTCGTGGATTCTCGCCGCCGCCCGGGCGGGGTTGCGGCTGCGGCTGGCCACCCCCGAAGGCTACGCTCCTGACCCCAGCGTGCTGGCGCGCGGTCGGGAGCTGGGTGCCGACGTGAGCGTCGGCCACGATCCGCAGTGGGCGGTCGAGAACGCCGACGTCGTGACAACCGACGTGTGGGCCTCGATGGGCCAAGAGGACGAGGCTCGCCGCCGCGCCGAGGCCTTCGCGGCCTTCCAAGTCGACACGGCGCTCATGAAGGCCGCGGCGTCAGAGGCTATCTTCCTTCACTGTCTGCCGGCGCACCGCGGGGAAGAGGTCGCCGCAGAGGTGATCGACGGGCCCTGGTCCCGCGTCTGGCAGGAGGCCGCCAACCGGCTCCATGCCCAGAAAGCGCTCCTCGAATTCTTGATGAGCTGAGCCTCACTCGGTGCGTATCTCCGTCCCCACCCCGCGGTCGGTGAAGATCTCCAAGAGCACGGCGTGGCGGGTGCGCCCGTCGATGATGTGGGCCTTGCGGACACCGCCGCGCAGGGCCTCGAGCGCGCACCGCACTTTGGGGATCATCCCGCCCTGAATCACCCCCCGGTCCCTCAGCGCCTCGGCCTCGGCAGCGCTCAGCGAGCTGAGCACCTCGCCGTTCGCGTTCTTGACCCCTTCGATATCCGTCATCAGGACGAGCTTCCGAGCGCCGAGGGCTTCGGCGACCTTCCCTGCCACCGTGTCCGCGTTCACATTCAACGACCTCCCCTCGGCATCTACGGCGATCGGAGCGATGACGGGGATGAACCCTGCCTCGACGAGGTGGCGCACGACGTCGGTCTTGACGCTCTCGATGGCGCCGACACGGCCCGGGTCGACCTCTCGTCCGCTCTTCGTCCTCATCCGAGCGACCTTCCGCGCGCGCAGGAAACCGTCGTCGCGGCCCGTCAAGCCGACGGCGCGCCCTCCGTGCTTCCCGATGCGCGAGACGACCTCCTGGTTGAGGTGCCCGCCGAGGACCATCTCGACCACCTTCATGGTGTGATCGTCGGTGACCCGGAGCCCTTCGAGACGTTCCGAGACGACCCCGAAGGCCGCGAGGGTCTCGTCGATCTGCGGACCGCCGCCGTGCACCACCACCGGATGGAGCCCGACGTACTTCATCAGGACGACGTCCCGGGCGAAGCTGCTGCGCAGCTCCGGGTCCACCATGGCATGGCCGCCGTACTTGATGACGAAGACCTGACCATGGAAGGTCCGAATGTAGGGGAGCGCCTCCAGGAGGATGGCGGCCTTGTCGATGAGCTCCTGCATCGGGCGCGGGTATAGCTCGGCCTGAGAATGCTGTCCCTCAGAGGATGAACTTCGCGAGATCCTGGTCGGCGAGGACCGGCTCCAGGGCCTGCCGGACGTATGCCGCGTCCACCACGACCTTGGATTGGCCCACCTCCGGAGCCGTG
The DNA here is from genome assembly GCA_027009115.1 of Polyangiaceae bacterium. Classification (GTDB taxonomy): domain Bacteria; phylum Myxococcota_A; class Polyangia; order Polyangiales; family Houyiibacteriaceae; genus JALVDI01. Next base: position 2,643 of record JALVDI010000577.1, read on the forward strand.
AAGCTGAGCTCTTCGAGGAGCGCCTCCATCACCGTGTGCAGGCGGCGCGCGCCGATGTTCTCGCTACGGGAGTTCGCCTCGGCGGCGTAGTCCGCGATCGCTTCGAGGGCGTCCTCGGTGAACTCGAGCTCGACGCCCTCCGTTTTCATTAGCGCCGCGTACTGCTTGGTGAGGGAGCTCTTCGGTTCGCGCAGGATGCGGACGAAGTCGTCCTTCCCCAGGGGCTCGAGCTCCACGCGAATGGGGAAGCGGCCCTGCAGCTCGGGGATGAGATCGCTGACCTGCGCTACATGGAACGCACCGGCGGCGATGAACAAGATGTGGTCGGTCTTGACGGGCCCGTGCTTGGTGCTGACCGTCGAGCCCTCGACGATGGGCAGCAGGTCGCGCTGCACTCCTTCACGAGACACATCGGGCCCGCCATGGGCGCTCTGGCGACCCGCCACTTTGTCGATCTCGTCGAGGAACACGATGCCGCTCTGCTCCGTGCGCTCGACCGCTCGTCGTTGCACGGCGTCGAGATCGATCAGCTTCTTGGCCTCTTGCTCCTCCAGGAGCCTCCGAGCATCCGGGACGCGCACCCGGCGACGCTTGGTCCGCCCCTGGAAGCCGGGCATCTGCTGGATGAGGTCGCGGAGGTTGAGCTCCTCCATCCCCTGGGCCCCAAAGATCGTCATGAAGGGGTTTCCGGTGTCCGCCACATCGAGCTCCACGAGCTCGTCGTCGAACTCTCCGGCCGCGAGACGCCGGCGGATCGCCTCCAGCTTCTCCGGCGGGTGCGAGGCCCGCTGCGGCGGCTGCTGGACCACGAAGGGCCCGAACATCTGCCCGGGCTTGGGGGCAGCACTCGGCGGTGGCGGGGGGTTCGCCGGCTCGAAGGTGTCGGCGAGGAGCTCCACGAGGCGGTCCTCGGCGTGGGCCTTCGCTCGATCCTCGACCCGAGCCAGCTCTTCTTTCTGCTCGAGCTGGATGGCGATCTCCACGAGGTCGCGGATCATCCCCTCCACGTCGCGGCCGACATAACCCACCTCGGTAAACTTGGACGCCTCGACCTTGATGAAAGGCGCCTTGGCGAGCTTGGCCAAGCGGCGCGCGATCTCGGTCTTCCCGCAGCCCGTCGGCCCGATCATGATGATGTTCTTGGGCGCGATCTCGTCGCGCAGATCGGCGGGCACCTGCTGCCGTCGCCATCGGTTGCGCAAGGCGATGGCGACGGCCCGCTTGGCCTTCCCCTGCCCGACGATGTGTCGATCGAGCTCGCTGACGGTCTCCCGGGGCGTGAAGCTCATTCGATCTCCTCCGTCACGATCGCGTCGTTCGTATAGACGCAGATGTCCGCTGCGATGCGCAGCGCCTCCTCGGCGATCTCCCGCGCGCCTTTGTCGGTGTGGCGGTAGAGCGCCCGCGCAGCAGCGAGGGCGTAGGCTCCCCCGGAACCGATGGCCACCACGCCCTCGTCGGGCTCGACGACGTCGCCGGTCCCGCTGAGAAGCAAGGTCGTCTCGGCGTCCATGACGAGCATCATCGCCTCCAGGCGGCGCAGGTAGCGGTCGGTGCGCCAGTCCTTGGCCAGCTCGACGGCGGCCCGCGTCAGGCTTCCCGAGTGTTCTTTGAGCTTCCCCTCGAAGCGCTCGAGGAGCGTGAAAGCGTCGGCCGTCGCGCCGGCGAATCCCGCGATGACGCGTCCACCGGCGATGCGACGGACCTTGCGGGCCGATCCCTTCATCACCGTCTGTCCAAAGGAGACCTGCCCATCGCCGGCCATCGCGGCCTTTCCGTCCCGGCGGACGGCGATGATGGTGGTCGACCGAAAAGATGATTCGTCCAAGGCCGGCGCAAGCTAAGGACCGCGCACCGAGAGCGCAAGGCGACCGGCCCCGGAGGGCCGTCTGCCAGGCGGTTGTTGGACAGGACCCACGTCGCCGGCGACCCTGGCCCGATGGCGCCCCTGGACGAACAGCTCGCGGCCTTCCTCGCCTACATGGAGTCCGAGCGCCGCGCCTCCCCGCGCACCGTCGACAGCTACCGCCGCGACCTCGAGGACTTCCGCCGATTCCTTGGCGACAAGGGGCTCCCCCTTGACGCACGCCAGCACCGCTTGGTGATGCTCCGTCGCTGGTTGGCGAGCCTCTTCGGTCGCTACGCGCCCGCCTCGATCGGACGCAAGGTCTCCACGCTGCGCTCCTTCTATCGCTTTCTGCGGCGTCGCGGAGTCCTCCGGGTGGACCCGGCCGCACAGCTCAAGGCGCCGAAACGCGAGCAGCAGCTACCGCGCTTCCTCACCGTCGAAGACGCCTTCCGCGTCGTCGAGGCGCCGTCGACGGACGGGGCCCGGCCAGAACCTCTACAGCTTCGCGACCGCGCCATCCTCGAGCTGCTCTACGGCTCGGGCCTTCGAGTCAGCGAGCTGACATCGCTCACGCTGCAGCAGCTCGACTTCGCGACGGGCGAGGCCCGGGTCCACGGCAAGGGGAACAAGGAGCGCGTGGTCCCCATCGGTCGCGAGGCCCGCGCCGCCCTGGACGCCTACCTGAGGGTCCGCCCCCGCCTCCGGAGCACCAAGCGCGCGCCCGACCCGCACGCCGTGTTCCTTGGCCGGCATGGGACACCGCTGACCGTGCGGCAGGTGCAGAACATCGTTCGCCGTTACGGGACCTCGGGGGCTGGGCAGTCCGACCTGCACCCGCATGCCCTCCGGCACAGCTGCGCGACGCATCTGCTCGACGCGGGGGCGGACCTGCGGAGCATCCAGGAGCTGCTAGGTCACGCGAGCCTGTCGACGACGCAGCGCTACACCCACGTCAGCATCGACCGCCTCATGGAGGTCTACGACCGCGCTCACCCGCTGGCGAAGGACGGCTCGGAGGGCTGAGGCGCCGACACGCCCACCTGCGCAAGCCACCCCCCCAGGTCCCTCAAAGCGCGCTCGGCCATCTTCTCGCGGCGCAAGCGCTTCTTGCGGATCTTGCGGCCTTCCAGAGGCGGAAAGTGCGCCCACACGACGTTGGAAGGCTGGAAGTCCTCCCGCGGCGTTTGCAAGTGGGTCAGGAGCGCCCCCAGGGCCGTCGTGGGCGGTGGCGGCGGCGGCATCTTGCCACGGAGCCCCTCGCCGAGGCGCGCGCCAAGGATCAGCCCGCAGGCGGCACTCTCCACATAACCCTCGACGCCGGTGATCTGCCCCGCCAGGTAGACGCCCGGGCGCGACCTCAGGGCGAGATCGCGGTCGAGCACCTCGGGAGCGCGCACGAAGGTGTTGCGGTGCACGGAACCGAAGCGCTCGAACTCAGCGTGCTCGAGGCCCGGGATCATCCGCAGCACCCGGCGCTGCTCCGGCCACTTCATGCGCGTCTGGAACCCCACGAGGTTGTAGGCCGTCGCCGCGAGGTTCTCCTGGCGTAGCTGCACGACCGCGAAGGGCTGCTCGCCGGTGCGCGGATCGACGAGCCCGACGGGCTTCATGGGTCCATACGCGAGGGTGAGCGGACCTCGCTCGGCCATCACCTCCAGAGGCAAGCAGCCCTCGAAGTAGCGTACGTCCTCGAAGTCCCGGGGCGTTGTTTTCTCCGCGTCCAGCACGGCCTTGACGAAGGCGTGGTACTGCGCTTCGTCGAGCGGGCAGTTGCCGTAGGCGGCGTCGTCGCCCTTGCCGTAGCGCGAGGCGCGGAACACAACGCCCCAGTCGATGGATTCGGCGGTCACCACCGGCGCGATGGCGTCGTAATAGGCGAGGTGCGACTGCCCGATGGTCGCGGCCAGGTCCGCCGCCAGGGCGTCGCCGGTGAGCGGCCCCGTCGCAAGGACGACCGGTACGTCGACGTCCGGGATGGACTCGACCTCACGGGCGACGACCGTGATGTTTCGGTGCGCTCGCAAGCGCTCGGTCACCTCCGCGCCAAAGCGCACGCGATCGACCGCGAAGGCGCCCCCCGCCGGCACCCGTGCCGCTTCGCCTGCCTGCATCACGAGAGAACCGGCGCGACGCATCTCCTCCTTGAGGAGCCCGACGGCGTTGGAGAGCGCAGCCCCCCGGAAGGAATTCGAGCACACCAGCTCCGCGAAGAAGTCGTGCTGCTGGGCAGGGGTTCGCCGGAGCGGTTTCTGCTCCACGAGCTCGACCTCCACGCCCCGTTGAGCGAGCTGCCACGCGCACTCGCTCCCGGCGAGCCCCGCACCGACGACCATCACACGCGCATCTGCCATCGGCCGCGGTCTAGCTCCCATTGGGGGCCGAGGCACCCCGCGGGCACAAGCAGTCCGCCCCCGCATCGACCGTGATGGATCGCGGTCGTGAGGGTGCCCCTACGGGACGCGGATGGGCGGGAACGTCTTGAAGATTTTCGAGACGCGACGCGCCCTGCAGGGTGCTGCTCTCGGCCGCGAGGCGCGCGGACAGACATGGAGGCACTTAGCCCCGGTGGCGAGCCATCCACCGGCCGTGCCGTTCGTCCGCACGCCCGAGGAGCGCCAACTCGAGCAACAGCCGCTGAACCGTAGCGGCGTCCAGACCCGCCTGAAGGCAGAGCTCGTCAACGTGCCGTGGGGCTGCCGACAGAAGCTCCGCCACCCGCCCCAGCTCCCCCGCGAGGGGAGGCGGGGAACGCGGCGGCGGTCGTCTGCCCGGAGCGCGCCCAAGGGCCGCGAGCACGTCGCCGGCGCCCCGGCAGACCCTTGCCTTCGCCATCAGCCGCAGGTTGCCCGCACCGCGCGGATCCCAGGGCGCCGCCGGGACCACGAGGAGCGTCCGTCCGAGCGCCCGACAGTGCTTGGCGGTGCTCGCGGCGCCGGACCGCGCGGGCGCCTGGACGACCACCGTCGCCTGCGCGAGCGCTGCGACGATCCGATTGCGCTCCAGGAAACGGTAGGCCTGGTTGCATCCATCGTCGTGCTCGCTGACCAGGGCACCGCTGCGCGCGATCTTCGCAAAGAGCCCCGCGTGCCCCGACGGGAACGCCTCA
>JALVDI010000578.1 GCA_027009115.1 Polyangiaceae bacterium
ACCGGGTCCGCCGCGTCCACCGCGACCGCTGCAGCTCGCGCCTGCGACCGGTGAGCCGCCGGCGCCGCCGCTCCCGCCCGGTCCGCCGGGTCCGCCCTCGCCCCCATCGCCCCCGTCGCCCCCGTCGGAGGTGTGCAGCGCCACGTCGTGCAGGGCGACCGTCGAGCCCCAGAGCAGCAGCGCGATCGATGCGCCGCCCCCCGTGCCGGGTTCGCCCCCATCGCCGCCGCAGCCGCCGCCGCCACCGCCGCCGCCGCTCCCGCCGCTCGCCGTGCAGAAGTCGCTGCCGGAATAGCAGTACCCGCCGTGGCCGCCGCCGCCGCCGCCCCCACCGTCTCCCGGCGTCCCTCGTCCACCGCGGTGGCCATCGGCGGGCATGTAGGCGCCTGCCGCGAACGTTCCGACGGACGCGCCTCCGGTTCCGTCGCTCCCCGGGTCTCCGTCGTCGCCCCGGCCGCCGGGGCCGCCGTTCCTGGCCGAGTCCGTTCCGGCCCGTCCCTTGCTGCCGCCGTTGATGAAATCGCAAGGAAACGCCCCCGACGTGGGGCCAGCCAAGCCCACCGCACCCCGACCGGCGACGGAGGTTCGGCTGCCGTCGTAGTAGCCGCCCGCTGCGCCGCCGGCGCCCCCGGAGCGACACCCGCACGCGCTCGCGCCTCCATCGCCCACCGGGGGCGCTTCCGACAGCACCGTGGGGCAGCCGCTGCCCGTGTAGCCTCCGTCGCTGCCGCGGGCGCCGGGGCTCCCGGCAGCGCCCGCAGCGGCCGCGATCATCGGGGTGAGGCCGTCGCCACCGCGCCCTGCGCTCAGATCCACGTCCAGGAGCTCGACCCCGGCGCAGTTCGTGAGGCTCGCCGCGATGCTGCTCTCGGCGCGCAGCGCGTCGTCGGCCCGGATGTCGAGCTCTGCGAGGCGGGTACGTTCGGTGATGTCGACCCCGACGAGCGCGGGGCTGGGGGCCGTCACGAGGGCCCGTGACCCGTCGCGGGTGAACGTCGGCGCGCGGTACCCGCCGTAGAGGGAGACTCCCTCGACGAGCTCGATCGAACCGACGTAGGAGCCCTCCGCGATCAGGACCGCCGAGCGTCCGAGGGTCGAGGCGATCTCGATGCCCCGAGGGATCGTCCGCACCGCGTCCTCCGGTGAGGTGCCTTCGTTCGCATCGTCGCCGTCCGGCGAGACGAAGACCGAGCGCGCCGCTTCCCCGTCGATGCCGTCGCAGTCGGCGTCCACGTGCATCGGGTCCGGGTCGTCGGCTTCGCCGGTGGGGACGCAGGGAGCGGAGGCATCTCGTTCGGCGTCGAGGCTTGCGTCGTGGCTTGCGTCGTCCCTTGCCGCCGCATCCGTCGCGTCCGCCGCGTCTGCTCCGCCGTCCACGGCGCACGTCCCGTCCACCTTTGTGGTTCCCGGTGGGCAGGCCGTGTCTCGACAGCCCGCGGCCACGAGCGAGGCCGCGAATAGAGCAAGGGTCACGGTTCGATGAGCTCGGCCGCAAGTGGATGTGCGGGGCCCGAGCGATGCACGGTTGAATCGATCAAGGGTCGAGTGGTGCACGGTCCCTCCTGAGCCTGGACGATGCCCAACTCTCGCGCGGACGCAAACGGACTGGAGTCGTCTCGGCTGGATAGATTTGCGATGCCCAACTCTCGCTCGGACGCAAAGGGTGGCCGTGTCCCCAACGTTGGGGATTGTGCGGGCTCCGAACGCCGACCGTCTCCGAGCGTTGACCGTCTCCAACGCTCGGTGCACCGTGGAACCATGGCGCGCCCTCCCAAGAAAGACCCGGGAAACCGGCCGCTGGAGGGGCTCAAGAAGCTCGCGGCGGACCGCAAGGAGCGCGCGCGTTCGGTCGCGGCGGCGTCGATGC
>JALVDI010000579.1 GCA_027009115.1 Polyangiaceae bacterium
CCCAGAGGACGAGGTTGAGCAGAAAGGGCCAGTCCTTGAGCATCTGCTCGGTAGGGCTGGCGGCATCCGTCGCGTTCCGGATCAGGTCGAGGAACCGAAGGATCCCGAACTCGGCGAAGACGATCGTGCCGGCGAGGTAGTCGGTGCCGAAGGCGGCGCGGGTCCGTGGGTCGAGGGTGTAGATCACGTAGGTCCCCGTCGTCGCCAGAGCCGTCATCTGGAGCAAGACGGTCAGGGAGCGCTCGCTGTAGTGGCCGAGGGCCGAGCGCTGCTGCGTCGCCCGCTTGCCCTGCCTCAGCTCGTGCATGCGCTTGCCGAAACCGAGGAAGAGCGAGAGCAGCAGCGTGACAGCCAAGAGGTAGTTCGACGGAGTCACCCCGAGGGCGTAGCTGCCCGCCAGCACGCGGAACTCGAACCCCGCAGCGATGCAGAGGACGTCCACGTAGGCGATCCGCTTGAGGCGAAAGGTGTAGGCGATCTGCAGCGCGATGTAGCCCACAACGACCGCGAGGGTCTTCCAGCCGAGGAAGGCCGAACCCGCGAGCGCCAGGGCACCAAGCACCACCATGGCGACCCTCGCCACCGAAACGGGCACGCGCCCCGAGGCGATGGGCCGAAGACGTTTGGTGGGGTGAGCCCGATCCGCCTCGAGGTCGGCGATGTCGTTCATCAGGTAGATGCAGCTCGCCGCCAGCGAGAAGCTCACCGCCGCGCCGAGCGAACGCAGCATCATCTCGGGGACGCCGAGGCCCTTGGCGAAGACGAGGGGCGCGACGACGAACCCCTGCTTGACCCACTGGTGGGGTCGCATCGCCTTGAGCAGCCCGCCCACAAGGCCACCGAGATGGCTCCCGGCCTCGCCGGCACCTTCCGAAACGGCGGGCCCCTCCGTCACCGCGCGACTTTAGCCCGAACAGCGCGCGGTGCCAGCCTTGCCACGGCAGTCCGCGGTGCCGGACGGCAGCAGGAACATCGAAGGTTTCGGGAACATTGAGCCCGGCGCGCTTGTCGCGAGAGAAGCGCCTGAGTACGTTCCCCGCGTTTCGCTCGACCCTGAGGTCCGTCTCGATGTCCACCCGCCTCCGAGGATTCTGGCTCCTCGTCGCCTTCACGCTCGCCGCGCCCGCGGGCGCTCAACGGAGCGCCAGCCCTTACGACCAACGCCAGCGGGAGCTGGGACGCCGCGCCGAGCGCGTTCGGGGACCGGAGGGCATCCTCCCGCTCCTGGAGCTGTGGCGCAATTGGGACGAAGCCGACCCCGCCGTGACCGCCGAGATGCTCGAAAGCATCTGGCGAAACCGTCGGGTGCCCGCGGACCGCCGCGCCTACGCCGGGGCGCTCCTCGCGCGGGCGAGGCTGCGTGCAGGCCGGGACGACGACGCCCGCGCCCTCCTCGCCGAGCTGGGCTACGTCACCGACTGGCAGACCGTCGGCCCCTTCGACAACGAGGGGAAGCGAGGCTTCGGGCGAGCGATGGGGCCCGAGACCGAACCCCTCGCCGCCTTCGACCCGACCCAGACTTGGGCGGGCAAGGAACGGGACGTCGGCTGGCGGCGCTACCCGGCCATCACCCGGGTGGGCTACGTCAACTTCGACGCGATCTATCGTCCAACGACGAACGTCTGCGCCTACGCCGCGACGACGATCCGCAGCGAGCGGCCGCAGGCACTGGCGCTCTGGCTCGGCGGTGGCGGCGCCACGAAGATGTGGTGGAACGGCGTCGAGGTCCACGCCGACGACACCTACCGCCGCCCGGATCCGGACCGCTCGGTCGCTCTCGTCGGCGCGCACGCGGGGGTCAACCGGCTGCTCGTCAAGGCCTGCGCCACGGACGGAACCTGGGGCTTCTACCTGCGC
>JALVDI010000580.1 GCA_027009115.1 Polyangiaceae bacterium
CTCCGGCAGCACGTGCTGCTGCCCTCGATTGGGCGGCTGCTGCCGCGCTGACCGCGGGAGTGGGGTTCGCGTCCGCCGCACCCTATGATGGGTTGGCGGTGAAGGCGCTCGTCAAGGTCGGTTACTCCTGCAACGATCACTGTGGCTTCTGCCATACCCTCGCGATCCGTCACGTCGACGGGAGCGCCGCGGAGGTCTACCGGAAGATCCAGCGCGCCAAGGAGCTCGGCCACAGCATGGTGGTGCTCAGCGGTGGCGAGCCCACGATCCGGCCCGAGCTCCTCGATTGGGCGGCGCGTGTCGCCGATCTCGGGATGGACTTCGGTCTCGTCACGAACGGCCGGATGCTCGCCTACGCGGGCCTCGTCGAGGAACTCCTCGCGCGCCGTCTGCGCTACGTGTACCTCTCGCTTCATGGCGGAAGCGCGCGTATCCACGACCGCATGGTCCGCAGCCAGGCCTTCGCCGAGACCTACGGCGCCCTGGCGAACCTGAGCGGCCGTGGCCTCGAGCTGCACGTCAACTGCGTCGTCACGAAACACAACGTCGAGCATCTGAGGGGCGTGGTGGACGCGCTGCTCCCCTACCGGGATGCGACGGTGAAGTTCTCGATGGTGGAGCCCAAGGGGGGTGGGGACCGCCTCTTCCGGCACCTGATGCCGCGCGTCGCGGAGGTCGCGGCCAAGGTCGCCGACGCCATCGACTACGGGCAGAAGCGGGCTCGCACTGGGCCGCGCTTCGTGCATGGGGCGCTGCCCCTCTGCCTTCTGCCGGGTCTGGAGGACCGCTTCGACGACCTCAAGACGCACGGCTACTGGAGCATGTGCGAGGTTGGCGAGCCCGACTTCTTTCCCGTCGACGACGTCAACAAGATCCAGCCCGAGGAGAGCTGCGCGGGGTGCCGTCATCGGGGGCCGTGCCCGGGGCTGTACCGAGGCTACTACGAGGCCTTCGGTGCTGGGGAGCTCCGGCCGGTTCGCACCGGCGCGCGGAGCAACTCCTTCAACTATCGGTTGCAGCGGGTGGTCCAGACGGACCTTGCTTGCCCCCTGCGCGATGGTCCCCTCGGGGTGACCCCCTGGGACCGCGGCCGGCATCTCATGGTGCGCCATGGGCGTCGGCTCGGGATCCACTTCGCGTCGTCCCGCGACTTCTCGGACGCCGAGATCGCGCACATCAAGCACGAGCGCGGTCAGGTGTATGCCGACGCCTCGCGGAAGGAGGCTCCCGACGACTTCGCCCGGGACCTCGTCAAGCTCACCCGAGCGGCGGTGTGCTCCGGGTGCGCGCACGCGCGCTCCTGCACGGGCTTGTACGAGCCGCTCTTCATCGACGTGTTTGGGCAGGATGACGCCCATGTGCGCGCGCTCCTCGCGTCCATGGAGGGCGACGTTCTCGATATCGGTTGCGGCGACGGTCCCTACGGCGATCTTCTGGCCGATCGGGCGCGCGCCGGGGTCTTGCGCTACGTGGGGGTCGACCCCGACCCAGCGCGTGTCGAATCACTGCGCCAGCGCTGGCCTTGGGCCGAGCTCTACGCCGCCAGGGGCGAGGACCTCGGCCTGCTGGGGGACCGACCCTTCGACCAGGTGCTCGTGCTTCGGAGCTGGAACCACCTCGACGATCCCGACGCGATGCTCGCCGCGATCGGGGGGCGCCTCGCGCCCGGCGGCTGGCTGACGGTCGTCGACAACGTGGCCTTCGGGCTGGCTCGGACCGGGCAGCAGGTCGCACGGGCGGAGCGGTCTGGGGCCGCTTTCGAGCACTTCCGCAACGACAGTGCGGTCGAGGCGGCGCGGCGGATCGAGGGCGCGGGCTTCGTGGTCGCCGAGATCCGCGAGGTCGGTGCG
>JALVDI010000581.1 GCA_027009115.1 Polyangiaceae bacterium
GTGCCTTTCCATCGATCCTCTTAGCTCGCATCGACCTCTAGGTGAGCCATGTCGGCCCCGCTGAGCCGCATCCGCAATTTCTCCATCATCGCCCACATCGATCACGGCAAGTCCACGCTCGCCGATCGCATCTTGGACGTCACCGGCGCCATCACGAAGAGGGAGCAGAAGCAGCAGCTCCTCGACCGGATGGAACTAGAACAAGAGCGTGGGATCACCATCAAGGCGCAGGGCGTCCGCCTCGCCTACACCGCGGACGACGGCATCGAATACCAGCTGAACCTCATCGATACCCCGGGCCACGTGGACTTCTCCTACGAGGTCTCGCGCTCATTGGCCGCATGCGAAGGCGCGCTGCTGGTGGTGGACGCCACCCAGGGGGTCGAAGCCCAGACCCTCGCGAACGTCTACCTCGCCCTCGAAAACGATCTGGAGATCATCCCGGTCTTCAACAAGATCGATCTGCCAAGCGCCGACGTCGACCGGGTGATCCGCGAGGTCCGGGAGGTGGTCGGCCTCGACGTGGAGGAGGTCCTCGCCTGCAGCGGCAAGACCGGCGAGGGCGTCAAAGAGGTGCTCGAGGCGATCGTCAGGCGCATCCCTCCGCCCAAAGCCAACGAGGAAGGCCCGCCCCGCGCCCTTCTTTTCGACAGCTGGTACGACGCCTACCGCGGAGCGATGTGCATGGTGCGCATGATCGACGGGACGCTCCGCAAGGGCGACAAGATCCGCATGATGGCCACCAAGGCCGAGTACGAGATCACGGAAATGGGCGTCTACACGCCCTTCCCTACGAGCGTCGATCACCTCGGCCCAGGAGAGGTCGGCTTCTTCGCCGCTTCGATCAAGTCGGTGCACGACACCAAGGTCGGCGACACGATCACCCTCGCGCGGACCGCGGCGGAGGTCGAACCACTCCCAGGCTTCAAAGACGTCAAGCCGATGGTCTTTTGCGGGATCTTCCCGACCGACAGCGACCAGTACACCGACCTGCGCGACGCGATGGACAAGCTCCGGCTGAACGACGCGGCGTTCTTCTTCGAGCCCGAGACATCCGACGCGCTCGGCTTCGGCTTCCGCTGCGGCTTCCTCGGCCTGCTGCACATGGAAATCGTGCAGGAGCGCCTGGAGCGCGAGTACGGCCTCGACCTGATCACCACGGCCCCGAGCGTCGTCTACCACGTCTACCTCAACGACGGTTCGATGGTGGAGGTCGAGAACCCTTCGAGACTTCCAGATCCGGGGCTCATCGATCGCATCGAGGAGCCGTACTTCACGGTCTCCATCCACGTTCCGTCGAGCTACGTTGGCCCCGTCATCAGGCTCTGCCAAGAGCGCCGGGGCGAACAGAAGGGCATCGCGTACTCGAGCACCGACCGGGTGGTCATCACCTACGCGCTCCCCCTCGCCGAGGTGCTCTTCGACTTCTTCGACAAGCTCAAGAGCGCGACCCGAGGCTACGCCTCGATGGACTACGAGCTCGAAGGCTATCGGCCGAACAAGCTCGTGCGCTTGGACCTGCTCATCAACGGCGACCGAGTCGACGCCCTCAGCGCCATCGTGCACAAAGACAACGCCTATCCCATCGGCCGAGCGCTTGCACAGAAGCTCAAGAACCTCGTCCCGCGGCAGCAGTACGAAGTCGCCATCCAGGCCGCCATCGGCTCGAAGATCATCGCTCGGGAGACGGTCCGGGCGCTGCGCAAGGACGTCACCGCCAAGTGCTACGGCGGCGACATCAGCCGGAAGCGAAAGCTCCTCGAAAAGCAGAAGGCCGGCAAGAAGCGCATGAAGTCCGTCGGCAAGGTCGACATCCCCCAGGAGGCCTTCCACGCGATCCTCAAGGTCGAGAGCTGAGCGCTCGCACCTCAGGGAGCGAGCATGGTTCGGTAGCGCCGGCACTTGTCGACGTAGTGCGCGGCGCCCTCGAGGATGCTGGCGCGCTCGGCGTCGGTGAGCTCCCGCTTGACCTTCGCGGGGCTCCCGACCACGAGCATGCCGCTGGGGATGCGAGTGCGCGGGGTGACGAGCGCCCCGGCGCCGATCAGCACGTCGTCGCCGACCTCGACCCCATCCAGGACGATGGCGCCCATGCCGACCAGGACGCGGTCGCCGAGAGTGCAGCCGTGGAGGATCACCCCATGCCCCACCACGCAGTCCTCCCCGGTCACCGTCGGGGCCCATCCGTCCGTGGCGTGGAGCACGCAGTTGTCTTGAATCGACGTGCGCGCCCCGATCCGGATGGGCATGACGTCGCCGCGCATCGTCGTCCCGAACCAAATCGACGCCTGGGAGGCGACCTCGATGTCCCCGATGAGCGAGGTGTTGGGGGCCACGAAGGCGTCCGGCGCGATGACCGGCCGATGCTCACCCCAGGAAAGTACGACGTTCATGCTCGACCTCGTAGGGGCACGGCGCCCCGCGCGCGAAGGTAGCCGACGGACGCGTAGGTCACGACCCCAACCAAGCTCCCCAGGGCGTCCGCGACCACATCGATCCAGTCCGCGCTGCGACCGGGAACGAAGGCTTGATGCAGCTCGTCGCTGAACCCCCAGGCCGTGGCCAGAAAGAACGCCAAGGCGTAGGTGCGCACGGCGGCCCGGCTCGCCCAGGTGTGTCGCGTGGCGTGCGCACAGAGGAAACCCAGGACGAAGTACTCGAGGAAGTGAACGCCCTTGTCCTGGAAGGGAACGTCCTCGATCGCAGGCGCGACGAGGCGCATCGAGCTGAGGGCGAAGATGAGCGCCATGTACGCGAACGCCGGGAGCCAGTGGCGCAGTCGCCTCACGCACGGCCTCCAAGCAGCGGGAGCTTCTTGGAGCTTCGACGCCGGGGCCGTTCGGGCAGCTCTGCCCCCTCCATGACACCGAGCAGGCTGTGGTCGTAGGCCTGCCGGATACGAACGTCGACCAGACGGCCGGTGGGATCGACCCCCGCCGGGGCTTCGAGGTGCACGATCTCGTGGCGCCCGCTCCGACCCGTGTAGCGGTGTACGGAGGCGTCGTTGGGACCCTCGACGAGCACCCGCTGCGTCGTGCCCACGAGGGAGTCGAGGTGTGCCCGCTGCTGCGCCCCGACCACCTCGAAGAGGCGCTGCAAGCGCTCGTCCTTGACGGACTCCGGCACGTCGTCGCCCAGCTTCAACGCGGGCGTATGGGGCCGCGGCGAGTACTTGAAGCAGAACGCCGCCACGAAGCCCGCCTCACGCACGAGCGACAAGGTCTGCTCGAAGTCCTCCTCCGTCTCACCGGGGAAGCCGACGATGAGGTCCGTCGAGAGCGTCGTGCCAGGCCGCGCCTTCTGGAGTGACCGAACGCGCCGAAGGTACTCGTCGCGCGTGTAGCGCCTCGCCATCCGACGCAGCACGGCGTCGGAACCGGACTGCACCGGCAGGTGAAGGTGGGCCGGGATCAGCTCGAGGTCGCGGTGCGCCGCCACGAGCTCCTCGGTGAGATGGCGCGGGTGCGGCGAGGTGTAACGAAGCCGCAAGAGGCCGGGGACCTCGCGGGCGATGCGCCGCAGCAGGTGGGCAAAACGCGACCCGCTCGGCGCCCGCCGCCCCGTCGGCTTGGAGTCGAGGGCAGAGGGATCGTACCAGGAGTTGACGGTTTGCCCGAGGAGCGTGACCTCGCGGACCCCACCGGCCACCATTCGGGCGATCTCGCCAACGATCTCGTCCGCCGGTCGGTAGCGCTCCGATCCGCGGGTGTAGGGGACCACGCAAAAGGTGCAGCGCTCGTCGCATCCTTTCATCACGGTGACGTACTGAGCGACCTCTTTCCCGGTGGGCTGCGCGACGAGGAAGCGAGGCGAGGCGTCGTCGAAGACGGTCCGCGCCTGACGCGGCGCTCCGTGGGCGAGCTCGCGGAGCAGCGCGGGCAACTCGGGGATGTTGTCGGGCCCCAGGACCAGATCGACGACGTCGGACTTGCGCAGCAAGCGCTCGCCTTCCTGCTGGGCCACGCAACCGGCGACGACGACCACCACGTCCCGGCGCGCCTCCTTGAGCGGCCGCAGCGTCCCCAGAAGCGACATCAGCTTGTGCTCCGCCTTCTCTCGAACGCTGCACGTGTTGACGACGATGACGTCCGCCAGGGCGCCGTCGTCCGTCGGCTCGTGCTCGGCCGCGCGCAGCACCTCCTCGATCCGGCGCGAGTCATGGACGTTCATCTGACATCCGAAGGTCTGGACCAGGTAGCGAGCCATGGAGCGGGTCTAGCACCGGCGGCGCGAGCTCGCAGGTGTCGGACGGCGCGGCGACCTCAAGGGGTGCTACAAAGGGAGCGATGCGCGCTCTCGTCCTGACCGCTCTGGCGCTCCTATGCCTCGGCTTCGAGTGGGAAGGACGCCTCAGCCGCCTGGAGCGAGCCCTGGCTTCGGGCGAGCCGCGGGAGCGGCGCGAAGCCGTCCGACGCATGGCAGGCTATTCGGCCGCCCAGGTCCGCGAGCCGCTCCTGCGCGCCTTGCGGGACCGCGATCCTGTCGTGCGCCGCGACGCCGCGGAGGTTGCCGGGCGGGTCCGTCTTGCCGACGCGGTACCGCTGCTCATCGACTGGCTCGAAGACGAGGACGCGCTCGTCCGCGCCACCGCGGCCTCGACTCTCGGGATGATCCGGGACGCTCGGGCGTTCCCGAACCTCGTGCGGGCCCTTGGCGACACCAGCAGCGACGTCCGGCGGGCGTCCGCCATCGCCCTCGGGGAGCTCGGCGATCTCGGCGCCGTCGTGCCGCTCCTTGGGCGCCTGGACGATGACGCGCCCGAGGTGCGCGTCACCGCCGCGGAGGTCTTGGCAAGGTTGGGAGACCCCCGCGCGGTGGTCCCGCTCGTCGGTCGCGCCCGCGATGAGTCCCCTGCGGTTCGCCAAGCGGTCTACACCGCCCTCGGCGACCTGGCCGATCGACGCGCCGCCCCTGCGCTCATCGCCTCCCTGGACGACGACTCGGAGACCGCCCGCCTCGCGGCCATCGCCGCCCTCGGTCGCCTCGGCGTCGAGCGCGCCATCGAACCACTGGTCACGCTCCTGGACGGCGCCGAGCCCCGTAGCGCGCGCGCGGCGCTCGCGGCCCTCGGAAGCATCGGGACGTCGCGCGCCCTGCAACGGGTCATCGGCGCCCTGGCGGTGCCGGCGCTGCGCTCGACGGCCATCGAGATCCTGACCGCCTCGGAGAACCCCGAGCTGACAGCCTCCCTCGCCGAAGCTTTGGACGCTTCCCGCAGCGATGACGAGGCGACGGCGATCGTGACGGTGCTTGGCCGCAGGCTCCGTCGGCTGGCGGTCCCCGAGGCAAGCGCCGCGTTGCGCCGCGCTCTGGACGCCGGCCGCGGCGACCCTCGGGTGCTGCTCCCCGCGCTCGCTCGCAGTGGGGATCCCTCCGTGCTCGTGACCCTCCTCGAACGGCTCGAGGGAGAGGAAACACAGCGACGCGCCGCACTGGAGGCCCTCGGCGAGTACTTCGAACGACACCCCCCCGACGGGCGCGCAGCCGACCCGCTCATCGAAGCCCTGAACGAGGCCAGCCCCCAAGACTACGCCCCAATCGTGCGTCTCCTCGGCCTCGTCGGAGCGGCCCGGGCCCTCGACGCAATCCGTCCGCTCCTCGATCACCCGGACCCGAACGTTCGGATGGCCGCCGTCGAGGCCATCGGCGCGATCGGCGACTCCACGGGCGCGGACGTGCTCCTCGGGCTGCTCGACGAGCGCCAGGCCCGGCTGCGCTTCGAGGCGGCTCAGGCCCTCGGCGCCGTCGCCTCCCCCGCCACGATCCGCGAGATCCTCCGGCGCCTGCGCTCGCCGGCACCCACCGACCGTCATGCCCTGCTCGTCGCCCTCGGGAGAGCCCTCGACG
This sequence comes from Polyangiaceae bacterium, assembly GCA_027009115.1. Lineage (GTDB taxonomy): Bacteria > Myxococcota_A > Polyangia > Polyangiales > Houyiibacteriaceae > JALVDI01. Next base: position 5,848 of record JALVDI010000581.1, read on the forward strand.
ACGCGGACCTCGACGACGCGCTCGCCGCCTCCGTCGCCGCGACCCTCGATCACCTCAGCAAAGCCCCCGATGAACGCCTCGCGGACCGCGCGATCGAGGCGCTCGCGCGCTGGTCCGATCCTCGGGCCGAGAGGCTCTTGCAGGCCCTGGCCTCCCGCCGCCTCTCAGCGATCCGCGCCCTGCGCGACCCAGCACCCCTACGCCGCGCCCTCACACGCGGGAACCTCAACGAGCGCCTCGCCGCCGCGGCCCGCCTCGGCGAGGTCGGCGACGCCGACGACGTGCCGCGACTGCTCGAGGTCGCCACCACGGGCCGTTGGCCCCTCCCTGCCGCCGCCGCCTTCTCCCTGGCCCGGCTCGCACAGCGTGGAGTGCACGCCCCCGCCGACCGCCTCTGCCCACTCCTGCGCAGCCACGACGCCTACCTTCGCGCGAACGTCGTCGCCGCCCTCACCGCCGCGGCCGGCCGCTGCCCCGAGCGCTCTCCCCGCGACTACCTGAGCGCGCCGAGCCACGCCGCGGTCGTGCGCGTGGCAGCGGCTCACTGGCTCCGCACGGTCGACCCCTCCCCGGACGCCCGGGCACTCCTCGCCCGCTGCGCAGAGCGCGCCCTGGCCCCCGAGGTCGCCCGCGCTTGCGCCGCGACGGCGACGCCCCCAGCCGACCGCACGGCCGACGTCTACGCCTACGCGCCCGATGGGCAGGCTCTGCTCCGCGAACGCCTCGTGGCGCTTCGCTTCGACGACGGGTCCGCGCTCGTCGTCGAGACCGACGCCAACGGTCACGTCCGGTGGGAGCGGGCCCCCCGCGGCCAAGTCTACCTGGACGACCCGCTGCGCACCCCCCTTCAGCCGTGACCGCTCGCTCCCTCTTGCTGCTGATCGCGCTCACAGGCTGCGCGACGATCCCCGAGGGCCGCTATGGAATCGCACGCTTACGGCTACGGGGCGTCGAAGCGTTGGACGGCCGCGCCCTACGATCCTGTCTGGCGACGAAGGAGCGTGAGCGGGTCGAGCTGAACCTGGGCGCCAGCGCCGAACCCACCTGCGGCGAGCCGCCCTTCGACGCCGGGCGCCTACGCTTGCCCTTGTGGCGGTGGCCATGGACGCCCTGGCCCGTGTACGACCGCAACGTCTTCGAGCGCGATCTCGCGCGCATCGAGCGCTGGTACAGGGCGCGAGGCTACTACGACGCGCGCGTGCTTGCGGCAACGTTCCAGCCTCCCGCGGCGACCGACGACGATCGAACCCGAGACTCGGACGGGCGACCGCTCTGCGAGCCCGAGGGCGAGGGCGAGGGCTGCCGCCTCGAGATCGAGGTTTCTGTGCACGAAGGAGACCCGGTGCGCGTGCGCACCCTCGCCCTCGAAGGCCTCGAACCGCTGTCCCCACAGCTCCAGCGCCGTGTCCAGGGCAGCTGGAAACTCGAAGTCGGCGAACGCTTCGACGAGGCGCTCTACGACCGCAGCAAGAGCGCGATGCTCCGCGTGCTCCACAACGCAGGCTACGGCTGCGCGGCGATCGGTCCGTCGGAGGCCCAACCGCAACCGGTCGTCATCGACCCGGAAGCTCGCCTGGCCGATGTTCGGCTCCGCGTCGACCCCGGCCCACCCGCGCACCTCGGCGTGATCCGGGTCGTGGGCAACGAAGACCTGAGCGAAGAGGTCATCCGCGCCGTCGCCGATCTCTCCCCCGGAGACTCCTTCACGAACGATCGGCTCCAGGAGGCGCAGCACTTCATCTACTCCCTCGGCGCCTTCTCGAACGTCGATGTCACGGGCGAACCGCGACGGGGCCCTGACGGAGAGTGTACGGGCGAGGTCGACGTGACGATCCGCGTCTCGCCGGGCCGCCGCTTCCGCTACGGCGTCGGAGGGGGCGTCCTCGCCGGCACGTACACCGTCGGCCAGGAGGAGACGGACGTTCGCCAGTGGGACATCCATGCGCTCGGCTTCGTCGAGCACCGCAACTTCCTCGGAGGCCTTCGTCGGGTCCGCTTCGAGCTGCGCCCCCGGCTGATCTTCCAGCCCTCCGGCGGCAGCCCTGTCGCGAACCCCAGGCCCGGCGTCGACGTACGTCTGCAGATGCAACAGCCGAGCTTCGTCGAGTCTCGGACCAACCTCGTGTCGAACCTCCGATATGAGCTCGGCCCCGATCCCAACGACCTCTTCTTTCGCCACACCCTCAACGTCCCAATCACGCTGCACCGCGCCTTCTTCGACGGCCGGCTGAGCCTTTCCGCGGGCCCCTCCTTCGACCTCTTCCGTGTGTGGCGCCGAGTGAGCGAAGCCCCGGTCGCGGATTTCGAGCTCCTGATGCTCCAGGCCGACGCGCAGATCGATCTCCGGGACGACTCCCGGCGCCCGACCCGTGGCCTCTTCACCTCCCTGGGGCTTCAGGTCGCGCGCTTCTTGAGCTGGGATTACGTCCGAGTGATTCCGGACGTGCGCCTCTACGCCCCCCTGGGCAACCGAGTGGTGCTCGCCGGGCGCTTTCGGCTCGGGGTGATGCACATCTCCCGAGCCGCCGACGGCCTCGACGCCGTCAGCGCCGAGCTCGGCCCGCAGCTCTACCGCCTTCGATCCGGCGGTGCGTCGAGTCATCGCGGCTTTCTCCCGGGGTACCTCGGCGACCCCCCATCCTCATCGGGCGACCCAGACGCGCCGTTCCAGCGCAACAGCGGAGGCCTCCGGCGCTGGGAGAGCTCCCTCGAGGTTCGTCTTCGCGTCTCCGAGGACTTCGGGCTCACCTTCTTCGCCGACATGGGCGACGTGAACCGTGAGCCGCGCTTTCGTTTCGACTACCTGCATCTCGCCCTCGGCGGCGGCCTGCGATACGACACCATCGTCGGCCCGCTTCGCTTCGACATCGGCCTACGGGTCCCTCGCGCACAGATCGTCGGCTCGGACGCACCGGACGCCGGAACACGGGTCCGACTCTTTGGCTTGCCCATCCGCGGCGCCTTCCACCTCACGATCGGCGAGGCGTTCTGATGCGGCGGGCGGGCACCGCGCTCCGGTGGACGCTCCTGGGCCTGGCCGCAGTGCTGCTCAGCGCAGCCGCGCATCTGTCGACGCAGCACGCCCGCGACATCGCCCGCGACGCGCTGGTGTCCTACGTCGACGCTCAGATGCGTGGCTCGCTGACCATCGGCCGACTGAGCTCCCTCTCGCCCTGGGGAGGCGAAGCCCTCGACGTCGCGCTCCACGATCCCGAGGGCCGCGTCGTACTCCGCGCCACACACGTCGGGGTCGTTCTCGACCCGAGCGCGATCCTTGACGGCCAGCTGCGGTTTTGGAGCGGGCGAATCTCCCACGGCGAAGCGGTGCTCTACCCGGACGACGAAGGGACCCCGTCGTTCATCCGCGCCTTCGAGGCGGTTCACCCCTCGAACAGTCCACCGTCCGCGGACGACCTCGTCGCCCTCGTCGAAGACCTCCGCATCGAAGACATGGTGGTCCGCGGCGACGTCCTGGGCCTGCACGGCCTGCGCGTCGAGGACCTCCGCGCCCGCGGCCGCTTGCTCATCGACGCCCGGCGCGAGCACCCCCTGGACATTCAAGTGTGGAGCGGGAGCGGGAGGCTGGTCGCCCCCTTCCCCTACGAGGCGCGCCTGGACCGCATCGTCGGGCGGGTGCGAGACGATCCGCAGCACGGCACCGAGTTCTACGTGCGCGCGAGCCGAGGCGACGAGCGGGTGCGGGCGCGGGTCCGCTACGCTCTGCGGGAGAGCGAGAGCGCCGAAGTCCTGGACCTGCGGGTCCTCGCCGAGCCGCTCGAAGCCGAAACCCTCGCAGCCTCCGGCTTCGACTGGGCCGAGCCCTTCGTGGGCTCGGTGCGCGGCACCGTCCGCCTGCACGGACCGGTCGACGAGCTGACCCTCCGCGCGGAGCTGCGCACCGAGGGCGGCTCCGTTCGCGTCCACGGCCGACTCCCCTCCGAAGGCCCGACGCAAGTGCGCGTGTCCTCGCCGGGCCTCCACCTCGATCGCGTGCTGAGGGCCGCCCCCGCCCTCGTCGCCCGCGGCGACCTCGAGCTCGACCTTGGCGACGAGACGCTCGTGACCCTGACCCTGGCCCCCTTCGAGTACGAGGGCGTGCAAGTCCCCACATCGCAGGTTCGGGGCGTCCTCACCGAAGACCGCTTCGTCGTGCACCGAGCCGAGGTGGACCTCCCCGGAGGGCGTGCCCGCGCGAGGGGCTCGATCACCTTCGATGGGCAGGTGGACCTCCGCGTCGAGGGCTCTCTGAGCGAGCTCCAGAGCGACGCCAACCTCCGCCGCTGGATCCCGGGCGCACGAGGGGGCGCACGGCTCGGGGTCGACGTGCACATCGGCCCCGACGGAGACCTCGACGTCCGCGGCCGCTGGGTGTGGACCGACGTCGCCTACGGACCCCTGCGGGCCGCTCGGCTCCTCGCCGAGGGCGTCGTCGGCGGCACGACCAGCGCGCCGACGCTACGCCTGGGCCTCGAGGCGAGCGGTGTCGTCGTCGGCGACATCCCCCTGGGAGACGGCAGCGGCCGACTGCAAGGCGGTCCCCGGCGCTTCGCCGCGTCGGTGGACCTCCGGCACCCGGCCCGACAGCTGGCGCTCCAGGGGCGCGCCGAGCTCCTCGACGAGGGACTGGCGGCAGAGCTCTCGAGCGTCGACCTGCGCGGCCGCGGGGAGCGCTGGCGCGGCCGCCTCGGAGGCCTCGTGGTCACGGGCTCGACCGTCGAGGTCGCCTCTTTCGATCTGCGCAACGGCCCGCAGCACGTCAGCGGCTCGGGCCGCTGGCGGCGTCGTCCCGGCCGGAGCGACTCCCTGAGGCTCGTCGCCGATCGGGTGGACCTGGGCTCCCTCTGGGTCTTCCTCGACACGCCGCCCCCCATCGACGGCCGCGTGACAGGCACCGCCGAGGTGGGCGGCGACCTCGAGACCCAACCCACCGTCGAGTTCGACCTGACGGTCGCCGATGGCCGTCTGCTCGACGTGAGCGGCATCGATGGGTCCGTCCTGGGACGCTACCGCGACGGACTCCTCCAGGCCGACGCGGGGCTCACCATCGAAGGCCGCGGCGAGCTGCAAATCCTGGTGCATGGCACCCTCGACCAAGATCGCCGCCTCCGCGACGCCTACCGCGACGGCTCCTACGAGGCCACCGCCCAACTCCGTGACGTCGACCTCCGGATCCTCCGGTGGCTTCGGCTCGCAGGTCCCGAGCTGCAAGGCCGAGCGGCGGGCAACCTCATCGTCTCGGGGGCTCTCGACGTCTTCGACTTCTCCGGCCATCTCGAGGTCCCGGCGCTACGCATCGGTGCCTTTCCCTCGTTCGCCATGGAGACGAGCTTTGGCTACCGGGACGGAGCGATCGTCGCGCGCGCCATCACCCGCGACGACGCCGGCGATCTCGTCGAGGTCGAGGGCTCGGTGCTCCTCGACCTCCTCAGCGCGCTGCAGGACCCTGCGTTGATCTTCCCCATGCTCGAGCTCGCCCCCTGGCGTGCAGCCCTGCGAATGCCGCCGCGCAACCTCGGGACGCTGCCCGAGCCGATCGCTGCCCACATCCCCATCGCCGACCAGCTGCGCGGCTCCGCGACCTTGTCGATCCGGGGCGGAAGCTACCGGCCGCATGCGGACCTCCAGGCCGAGCTCGCCTACGTCGGCGACGTGGGCCCGGCGCCCTGCGGCACCGCCGGCTCGCCGCGCGCCTCGCTTCGAGCGGAGCTCCGCGACGACCAGACCCACGCCACGCTCGTGGGCTTCCTGGGGAGCGCTCGGGTGCTGCAGGCAGAGGCCGAGGCGCCGACCCCCCTCGGCCAGTGGATGCGCGCCCCCGACTCCTTCACGCCGCCCCCCACCGAGGTGCAGGCCTACGTCATCAACGCCCCCGTCCAGGATATCCCCGTGGCCTGCGAGTACGGAGCAGGGCCACTGACCGCGACCCTCGAAGCCACGGACGTCTTCGGCCCGGCACCGGCGGCGACCCTCCAGCTCTTCAGCTCGGGCCTGCACGCCCACCGGCTCGAGGAGCGGGGCCGCGGGGACCGGCGCCGATGGATCACCCGCCAGCGGACCCCGCCCTCGCGGCTGCACCTCAAGGCCGAGGCCGTGGGCGGCGTCGCAAGCGCCGAGGGGAACATCGCCTGGTGGACAGGGGGCGAGACCCGCTTCGGCGGGGAGCTACCCATCCGCTGGGGCGGCGCCCGCTGGCTCCCCGAGCTCGCCGAGGACGCCCCTCTGAGCGCCTTCGCCGACCTCGACGCCATGCCGGTCGGTGCGGCCCTGGCCTGGCTCCAGGTCGTCGACGACATCCAAGGGAACCTCTCGGGTCGGGTGGTCGCCACCGGCCCCCTGTCAAGGCCGCAGCTTACCGGTGAGATCCGGCTCGCCGACGGCAGGCTCGAGGTCCCATCGATCGGCCAGCGCCTCGACGAGATCGACGGCGCCCTCGTCTTCGAAGGAGACCGGGTCACCTTGCAGGGCCTGCGCGTTCGCGACGGCGAGGGGATCGCGCAGATCGCAGGAGACGCCTCTTTCTCGGGCTTCACTCCGGAACACGCCTCGCTCCGGGTCGAATCCACGCGCTTCCCCATCCGACGGGAAGGCTCGATCCTCGCCGAACTGGACGGCGAGCTCCAAATCGAAACACGCTTCGCCGAACGAAGCCTCCAGGGGAACGTCCTCGTCGACCGCCTCCACGTCCGCCTCTCCGAGGACCTCGGAGGCTCCCCACAGGATCTAGCGCCGCACCCCGACGTGCGGGTCCTCGGGCAGGAGTTGCCCGAACCCGACCCGGACCCCTATCGGGTCGCCCTGGACATCGACGCCAGCGTGCCCATCTCCGTCAAGCACTCCGACTTCGCGGCGCAGGTCACCGCGCGGCTCCAGGTCGTCTACGCCGACCCGAGCTTCGAGGTCACCGGCGCCGTCCAGCTCCTGGACGGTCAGTTCGACGTCTTCGGCAAGCGCTTCCACGTCGAGCGCGGCGCGATGATCTTCGACGGGTCCAGCGGGCTCGATCCCGAGGTGAACCTCGTCGCCGTCCACACCCTCCGAAGCAACGAGACGGTCACCGTGACCGCCAGCGGCCGCCTCAGCGATCCGCGGGTGCGTTTCTCCTCGACGGTGACCTCGGACCGCGCCGAGATCATCGCGCTCCTCGTGAGCGGCGACGTCCGGCGCGAAACCGATGCCGACGCCGAGCGGGCCCCCACCGACTTCCTCGTCGGCATCGCCGCCGGTGTGCTGACCCTCTCGCTCCGCGAACAGTTCGGCGCCGCCATCCCCAACATCGTCTTTGAGTCCAACCAGTACGGCGGGGCTCAGATTCGAGGCGGCTGGCGCTTCGAAGACAACCTCCCGGAGCGCCTGCGCCGCGTCATTCGGGGCGTCTATGTCGAAGGCTACTTCAACACCACCGGCGAACAGGGAGGACAGCAACGGACCCTCGGCCAAGTCCACGACTACGGCTTCCTCCTCGAGCTCGCGTTCCCCCGCCACATCGTCAACACGAACACCTTCACCCCGCCCAACAACTTCAGCCTCGACATCACCTGGCAGCCTTGAGCGGCGGCACCGAAGGAGCGCGGCACCGGGCCCGGGGCGAACGCGCCCCGCGCCCACGACCACCAGCCTGCGCGAGCACGACCAACCACCGGCGCACGACCAACCACCGGCGCACGACCAACCACCGGCGCACGACCAACCACCGGCGCACGACCAACCACCGGCGCGGCGAACACCCCGCACGCGAGCGACGGCCCCCTCGACCCGCCGGACAGAGGGGCCACCCCTTCCCGGACGGGCGGCCCTCCGGAGGTCGAAAGCGGCAACGTCGTCGTGCGGCCAGTGCTTCTCGAAGGGGCGGCCCCTCGCGCGAGGGCTCGCATCTCTGCTACACCCCAAAGCCGATCATGGGACGCAAGTACTTCGGAACGGACGGAGTTCGTGGCCTGGCCAACGCCGGAGCGATGACGCCCGAGATGGCCTTCCGCATCGGCTTGGCGGTCACGCGGCTCGCCCGGGAGCGGGCCATCCCGGGCCACGCTCCGCGGGTGGTGCTCGGCAAAGACACCCGACTGTCGGGCTATCTCTTCGAGACCGCGCTCGCCTCGGGCGTCTGTGCGATGGGCGGGCGTGTCCTCCTCAGCGGTCCCCTGCCGACCCCGGCGATCGCGCACCTCACCACGAGCATGCGCGCGGACGTCGGCGTGGTGATCAGCGCGTCCCACAACCCCTACCAGGACAACGGCATCAAGCTCTTCGGCCCCGATGGGTTCAAGCTCCCCGACGAGGTCGAGGAGCGCATCGAGACCCTCATCGACGGCTCCGAGCTCGACACGGACCGCCCCACAGGGACCGACATCGGCCGTGCCGAACGCCTCGACGACGCTCCCGGTCGGTACGTGGCCTTCGTGAAGGCGACCTTCCCCCGAGCCCGCACTCTGGACGGTGTCCGGATCGTCGTCGATGCGGCCCATGGCGCGGCCTACCGCACCGCCCCCCTCGTGTTCGCGGAGCTCGGCGCCCAGGTCCATGCCATCGGCATCGAGCCCAACGGAAGGAACATCAACGACGGGTGCGGCGCCCTCCACCCCGAAACCTGTAGTCGGGCGGTGGTCGCCCAGGGTGCAGCCATCGGCATCGCCCTCGATGGCGACGCCGACCGCGTGATCGTCATCGACGAGAAGGGCCAGGTGGTCGACGGCGACACCGTGATGGCCATCTGTGCCACGCACATGATCAGGACCGGCCGGCTCGCCCGCAACACCCTCGTCGCGACGGTCATGAGCAACCTCGGTCTCGAACGCGCGGTGGAGCGGGTTGGAGGAACCCTCAAGCGCTGCCCCGTCGGGGACCGCTACGTCGTCGAAGCTCTCCGAGAAGACGGGCTCAGCTTCGGGGGCGAGCAGAGCGGCCACCTGATCTTCCTGGACCACGCGACCACCGGCGACGGCCTCGTCGCCGCGTTGCAGGTGTTGGCGGTCCTCCTCGAAGCAGGCAAGCCCCTCTCGGAATTGGCCGGCGCGGTCATGCAGCGCGTGCCCCAGGTGCTCGTCAACGAGCGCTTCGCGGATCGGCGCCCCCTCGGTTCGATGCCCTTGACCCAGCGCGCGATCGACGGCGTCCAGCGACGCCTCGGCTCCGAAGGAAGGGTCCTCGTCCGCTGGAGCGGCACCGAACCCAAGCTCCGCGTCATGGTCGAAGGCCCGAGCGAACCGCTCATCCGGACGATGGCCGGAGAGATCCTCGAAGCAGCGCGAAAGGACATGCGCTGAACGCACCGAGCATCCTCAGCGCCCCTCGCCGTGCCCAGTGGCCGCCACGGTCACCTTCACCGTCGCCGGCTCGACCCCAACCAGTTCGATCCCCGGCGGAAGGCCCCGTAGGTTCACCGGAAGAACATGCGCCCCTGGCGGTTGCTCGCTCGCGTCGACCACAGCCTGCACCCGCGCCGGATCGATGAGGTCCACCTCCCGCGGCAGCCCACGAACGTTGGCCGACACGGCGCTCGGCTCGATCGCCCGGGCCTCGGCCCCTTCGACGAGCACCGGCAGCGGCCCCAAGACGCGCTCCGAGACGTCCCGTAGGAGCTCGAAACGCACCTCCACAGGCCTCTCCTCGAGGAAGCGGCAGTGGGAGCACACCCTCTGAAGCGGCACCCGACGCACATGGGGCCCCACGTCGAGGCCGCTCAAATCGATGGGCTCCGTCCTGACACTCCGGACGCTCTCCAGCTCCTCGCGCGGCCCCACGACCGTCACCTCCGCGGGCTCGACGACCGGCGGCGCGCCAAGCACAGTGCCGTCGGGCGGCGTCCCCTCGACCCGCGCCTGAACCGGCAACCTCTTCTCGAGGCGATCGGCCCACTGAAGCGGTACCGATGCCGGCGCGACCTGGGTGATGGTCACACCCGCCGGCACGTCGAACTCGTCACCGGCGAAGTAGTAGTAGCGCAGGTCCGTGTCGGTGAGGTCGATCTGCACCGGCTGCAGGAGTTCGGGGCGGATGGCATTGAGCTGCGAACGGCTCCCCTTGAGGGTCAGCCGCACGCGATCCGGGAGCTCGCTCACGAGCATCTTGCCGGAAGACGGCGGCGGCAACACCGCCACCACGTCCACGAAGACGGAACGCTGGGCGTCCTCGGCGCCCCTCACGATGGAGAACAACACGATGGCCGCGACCAGCGACGTGAGCTTCAGCCCGAGGTTGTTGGTGACGAGGTCACGCAACGAGCGGCGCTGGCGAGGCCGGCTCATCCCGTCTGCTCTCCCTCGAAGGCCGCGATCTCGTCGTCGTCCTCCAGGTCCGGCACGAGGCTCGTCCGCAGCTCTTTGGGCTTGCTCTTCTTGGGCGGCGCAGCCTTCTGAGGTCGGTAAAACAGCCCAAAGATCGCGTCGCGCAGGGAGTCCCCGTCGAGGTTGCGCACGATGTTCCCGTTGAAGCAGAGGCTCACCGCGCCGCGCTCCTCACTCACCACCACCGCCACGGCGTCGGTCTCCTCGGAGATGCCGAGGGCGGCACGATGACGCGTGCCAAGGGTCCGATCGTGGGCACCGCCGCTGAGCGGCAACAGCGCCCCCGCCTGCCATACGCGGCCATTGCGCACGATCACGGCGCCGTCGTGCATGGGGTTCTCGAAGCTCGGGATGAAGATCGAGTAGAGAAGCTCCTTGGTCACTGCGGCATCGAGGATGGTGCCCTCCGTGATGAACTCTTCGAGGGAAGCCTCCCGCTCGAAGACGACGAGCGCACCGATCCGCTTCTGCGCCAACGACTGCGAAGCCTTGACGACTTCCTCGATCACCGCCGTCTCCTGGGCCGTTCGACGACCCCGGAACAGAGGACCGCGCCCAACCCGCATGAGCGCGCGGCGGATGTCCTCCTGGAAGATCACCACCACGACCAAGACGAGGTAGCTCACCAGCGAGTTGAGCATCGTCCAGATGGTCAGGAAGCCGGCACGCTGGGCCACGACATAACCCACGAGCAAGAGCACGACACCGATGGCCATCTGCATCGCCCGCGTGCCGCGAAGGACCACGAGCGCCCAGTAGATCACCGCCGCGACCAGCCCGATGTCGATGCAGTCGCGAAGGACTTCCCACGGGGTGCGCTCGAAAAACGCGCTCAGGCTCGACCAGAGCTCGACGAAGAAGCGGCTGATGGCGCTCATGGCTCCGCCCTCCGACGAACCGCCTCGACGAAACGCACCGCCTGGTAGGTCTCCCGAACATCGTGGACCCGGACCGCGTGCGCGCCCTGAAGCACCGCGATCGCCACCGCCGCCAAGCTCCCCCCGAGTCGCTCTCCCGGGGTGGGCGCGCTCCCGTCAGCGTCCGGCGCGAGGGCCGCGATGAACGACTTGCGCGACGCTCCGACCAGCACGCGATGCCCCGTCCGGACGAGCCGATCGACGCCCGCAAGCACCGCCGCCGACTGCGCAGGCGTCTTGGCGAAACCGATGCCCGGGTCGAGCCAGAGCCTCTGCGGCTCGATCCCCGCGGCGACGGCGCGGGCCACGGCGGCCTCGAGCTCCCGCTGGACCGTCGCGACCACGTCGGCCCCATAGTCCACGTTGGCGCCGCCGACCTCCCCTCGTCCTCGGTTGTGCATCAGCACCAACTCGGCCCCATGCCGCGCCACCGCCTCCCGCAGCGCCGGGTCCGCGCCCGCGCTGACGTCGTTCACATAGCGCGCCCCTGCATGGAGCGCCGCATCGGCCACGGCCCCCTTGCTCGTGTCGACGGAAACGACGACACCTTCGGCGCTCAGCGTTTCGACCACGGGCAGCACGCGCCGCAGCTCTTCGGCGGCGGTCACGGGCCGGGCACCCTCGCCGTAGGTCTTTCCGGCTGGACGGGTGCTCTCCCCCCCGACGTCGATCACGTCCGCCCCGGCGAGCAGCAGACGCCGGGCATGCTCGACGGCGCGCGTGGGATCGACGAAGGCGCCCCCATCACTAAAGGAATCCGGGGTCACGTTCAACACGCCCCATACCGCGCAGGGACCGTGCGGCGTACCCTCCAGTTGTGCTGCGGAGCGCACCGCGCCCCCCATGACCCCCTCCAATCCGCGCCTTCAGCCGGCGCTGGGTACCTCGCGCGGACGCGGCTGAAAGATGGACCCCTTGCGCTTCTCCTTGGCTTCGCGGCGCTTCTCCGCGTAGCTCGGGATGACGACACGCTCCGGCGGCGGGAGCTCCTCGCCCTTCAGAATCGCGTCGAGCTCCGCGCGGCCGATGGTTTCGCGTTCGAGCAGCGCGGTGGCGATGGCATCGAGCTTGTCGCGGTTCTCCTCCAGCAACTCCTTCACACGCTCGTACTGCTCGGTGATCATCGCACGAACCTCACGGTCGATCTCCTGCGCCGTCGCTTCCGAGTAGTCCTTGTAGTACTGAGCGCCGAGGAAGCCCGACTCCTCGCGCTCGACGTAGGCCAAGGGGCCGAGCTTCGGGCTCATCCCCCATTGGGTGACCATCGCGCGAGCGAGCTGCGTCGCCTTCTTGATGTCGTCTGCGGCGCCGCTCGTGAGCTGTCCGAAGACGACCTCTTCGGCAAGGCGCCCGCCGAGGGCCATGGCGATGCGATCGAGCGCCTGAATGCGCGAGACGCTGAGGCGGTCCTCTTCGGGCAGCGCCATCGTGACGCCCAGGGCAGGCCCCCGTGGGATGATGGTGACCTTGTGGATCGGATCGTGGTGCTCGAGGAGCATCCCCACGAGCGCGTGCCCCGCCTCGTGGTAGGCCGTCGTCCGCTTCTCCTTGTCGGAGATGACCATGGAGCGACGCTCCGAGCCCATCAGGACTTTGTCCTTGGCCATCTCGAAGTCGCTCATCGAGACGAAATCTTTGTCCTGACGGGCCGCGAGAAGGGCCGCCTCGTTCACCAGGTTCTCCAGATCCGCGCCGCTGAAGCCAGGAGTCCCCCGCGCGATGATCTCGAGATCCACATCGGGCGCGAGCGGCACCTTGCGCGTATGAACCTGGAGGATCCCGATGCGGCCGCGAAGATCCGGACGGGGTACGACGATACGCCGATCGAAACGGCCCGGCCGAAGGATCGCCGGGTCGAGGACATCCGGCCGGTTCGTCGCCGCGATGATGATCACGCCGTCGGTCGACTCGAAACCATCCATCTCCACCAAGAGCTGGTTGAGCGTCTGCTCTCGCTCGTCGTGGCCCCCGCCGAGCCCCGAGCCACGGTGGCGACCCACCGCGTCGATCTCGTCGATGAAGATGATGCAGGGCGCGTGCTTCTTCCCCTGCTCGAAGAGATCGCGGACTCGGCTGGCGCCGACGCCAACGAACATCTCCACGAAGTCGGAGCCCGAGATGCTGAAGAACGGGACCCCTGCCTCGCCCGCGATGGCGCGCGCCAGGAGCGTCTTGCCCGTCCCGGGCGCCCCCATCAGGAGCACCCCCTTGGGGATCCGGCCCCCGAGGCGCTGGAACTTCTTGGGGTCCTTGAGGAACTCGATGATCTCCTCGCAGTCGTCCTTCGCCTCGTCGATACCGGCGACGTCCGCGAAGGTGACACGGTTCTGGGACTCGTTGAGCAGACGCGCCCGCGACTTGCCGAAGCTCATGGCCTTCCCGCCAGAAGCCTGAATCTGCCGCATGAAGAAGAAGAAGATCACGAGCAGGAAGATCATCGGGAGCCAGTTGAGGAGCAGACCCGTCCACAGTCCGTTCTGATCTTCAGGGACCCATTCGACCTGAACGTTGTGGTCCTCCAGCAGCTGATCGACGCGGTCCGACAAGCGACCGTGGGTGATCTTCCGCTCCGGCCCGTGATCCGTGTTGAGCACGTATTCGTACTGCGCGCTGTGCTCGAGGGGCTGAATCTCGACCTTCTCGACCTGCCCCGCCCGCACGTGGTCGAGGAACTCGCTGAAGGCGACGGCGCGTGCCGGCTCCTCGCCCTTCACCAGGTTCCAGATGGCGACGAACATCAGGATGAGCAGAACCCAGAGAAGGAGAGTCTTGTGGCTTTGCTTCACTAGTTACCTCGTGTACCGGCCGACGCCCACGACCCTGGGGTGAGCCCCGAAGAAGAATGCGCCCGTGCCTCGGGGAGCGACGGAGCACCGCCCCACCCCTTCAGACTTCGTAGACCCGGTTTGCAGTAGGCGCAAGAGATGGAAATAGCTTCGGAATCGTTTCGGCGCGGCGGGCCCTGGGCCCGGTCCCGGAGTCAGCCGCGCTCCCTGTGTTCAGTCGTCCCAGACGCTCCTGCGTGACCTCGTGCGACGTGGCCGCCGCTCCCGGCGCAGCTCGCCGCCGACGACCCGCACCCCCCACCCATCGCCGAGCAAGACCTCGCCCCGTCCATCGCGCACGAGGCGCTCGAGGGCCTCCAGGTGCACCCGGCGGAGGGGCCCCGCCGCGGCCGCGAGCCAGGAACGCAGCAGCTCCCGGCGCACCGCCGGCGCGAGCGCACCCAACTCCGCCCGCCGCAGCCCGCCTCCAGGGGCCGCGCAGGCCCGCCGCCAGCGAGCCGCTTCCCCGCGAACAATACGCCTCATCTGGCGCGCTTCTTCGGCTATCGAAGCCAGGTTTGGCACCACCTCGGGGCGCTCTGCCTCGATCTCGCTCAGGAGCGAGCGGCGCCGCACACGCTCGAAGCGGGGCTCTTCGTTCGACGGGTCTTCGACCCATGGCAGACCGTGGGCGTCCAGATGTGCGCGCAGCTCACGCCTCCGGCAGTCGAGGAGCGGCCGCACCACGCCATCGGCCCGCCGCGCCGCGATGGCGCCCAGCCCTGCCAGCGAGCCTCCCTGGGCGAGCCGCATGAGGACGGTCTCGGCCTGATCGTCCATCGTGTGTCCCGTCGCCACCCGCTGCGCCCCCTGACGGCGGGCGAGGTCGCGCAAAGCGGCATAGCGCGCTCGGCGCGCAGCGGCCTGAAGGTTGCCCGAGGGGACCTCGACCTCGAGAACCCGGGTCGGGATCCCCAGCCGCTCCCCGAGCCGGACCACCGTTCTGGCCTCTTCGGCGGCCTCCGGGCGGAGACCGTGGTCCACCGCGGCCATGCTCAGGGAGATGCCCAGCTCTGTTCGCAAGGTGGCCAGCAGATGGGCCAGCGCGACGCTGTCGCCTCCCCCCGAGCACGCGATCAGGACATGGTGCCCGGCCCGCAGCAAGCGGCGCTCGACCACGGTTGTTCGGACGCGGGCGACGAGAGGGCTGTGCGCCCGTCGCGCACGCCGGGCCACCTCAGGTCAGAACGCGCCGCTCACGAGCGCGATCTCGACGCCAGTTCGGTTCGTGCCGCCGTAGCGCCACTGCTCGTCGCGACTGTACGCTGCGCGCAACCCGAAACCCGGGACGCCGAGCTGCAACGAACGCCCGTCGAAGCGGAGGAGCCCCGCACCCGCACGGGCCGCCCGGGCGCGCCGCCGGAGGGTCTCTTGGCGCGCGGAAGGTTCGGGCTCGGCAGCTTCATCACCGGCTTCGTCGGCGTCCGCCCCCTCCTCGAGATCGTCCCCGCCCGAATCGCCCGAATCCTCCACGTCGTCGTCGGGATCGTAGGCGGTCATCGCCAGGGTCAGCACCAAGGTGGGCACCATGAGCGCCATGCCCACGGTGAGCATCGCCACCGCCGCTCGCTCGTTGTCGTTGTTGTCGATCGCGTAGAACCCGCCAATGGCGCCACCGGCGGCGCCGATCACCGGAAAAACGACGTACGCCCACGCTCCATCGATCCCAGCGAGCGCCGGGACGGCGAAACCGATCTCGGCGCCGATGATCCCCAGGCCGATCGTGCCCTTCGGCGTGGCGTCGATCGACTGCCCCATGTCCGCCGCGGGCTGCGCTTCAGCACGCAGCGGCGCGGCCAAACTTCCCACACTAAGCGCGGCCACCAGCGCCGCGGTCCAGCTCAGGCGCCTGAGTCTCGTCGGCATCAACCCCTCTCTCTCTCTCTGCCGGGACCTTACACGCAGGCCCAAGAGCCGGCAATGGGCTTTCCAAAGTCCGTTGCGCCCGGGCGGGGCGCCGTTCACGCGCGACCGGAGCCCCGTTGACGCCGGCGACGCGGGCGAGTATTTAGCACCGCAAATATCGTGGTACAAAACGCGGACGACCCCGAGGGATCCGGCACCGACCGAATCGTCGAGGCGATCGTGTCCCTGGACTCCGAGTCGCGGCGGGCCACGAAAGAGCTGGCCCGGAAACATGGGCTGACCGACCCCCAGGTGACGGCGCTCAAGCTGCTCGAGGGCTTTGAACCCATCCGCCTCTCGGACCTCTCCCAGCCCATGAGCGCGCGCAACTCGACCCTCACGGGGATCGCGGACCGGACGGAACGCGACGG
>JALVDI010000582.1 GCA_027009115.1 Polyangiaceae bacterium
ACTTCACGCTCCCTCCCATCGACGGCCTGGAGGTGCTCCCGCCCACCACCGAAGATCACATCGAACAGCCGCGCGACCGCGTCGGCGGCTCGCGGCGGGTGCAGTGGCTGATCATCCCGCAACGGCCCGGCACCTTCGCCCTCCCGGCGCTCACGCTGCACACCTTCGACCCTGCGACCGAGACCTACCACGAGGTCCGGGGCCCCACCCTGACGCTCACGGCCGTCGGCAACGCCATCGAGGCGCCCAGCGACGAGGCCGGCGCCCCGACGGCGCAGGAGGCAGAGCCGTCGCCGCCCGCCGACGCCCCGACCGCCGTCTTCGGGCCGATTCGCACGAGCTCGTCGCTGCGCCGGGCGACGCCACCGGTGAGCACCCAGCCGTGGTACCTGGCTCTCCTGCTCGGTACGCCCCTGCTCCTCCTCCTCGTCGCGGCCGTGCGCCGGGCGCAACGTCGCCGAGCCCGCACGCCCAAGGCCCTGAGCCCCAAGCGTCGCCTGGCCGACGCCGCCGCCCACGCCAGGTCGGGCGACGCCCGCGCGTTCTACGGCGCGGTCGCGACGGCGCTCGAGGCCTCCCTCGAAGAGAAGCTGGGTGAGTCGGTCCGCGGACTTACCCACGCCGACCTCCGGCGCACTCTGACCTCCCGAGGCATGGATCCCGAGCTCATTCGCCGCCTCGTCGAGGAGCTGGAGATCTGCGACTTCGCGCGCTTCTCATCCGCCGGCGGCTCACCGGAGGAGCGAACCCAGACCCTCGCGCGCGCCCGGGCTCTCCTCGACGCGATCGACTCGTTCGTGCCGCAGGAGGCCCCATGAAGCGCCCGCTCCTCGCTCTCGCTGTCGCTGCCAGCCTCTGCGGCGCCGCATCCGCCCAGAGCCTCGATACGCTCTTCGCCGAGGCCAACGAAGCCGCGTTCGCAGGCCGCTACGACGAAGCCGCCCAGCTCTACGAGCGCCTCCTCGACGCCCGAGTCGAGGACGCCGACGTCGAGTTCAACCTCGGCACGGTCCACGCGCAAGCCGGTCGCTTGGGCCACGCGATCCTCCACTTCGAGCGGGCGCTGCGGATCCGACCAAGGGACCCGGAGGCGGAGCGAAGCCTCGAACAGGCCCGCCGCCTGATCGCCGAGCGGCGAGCGCGCGCCGAAGGGGAGGCGACCATCGACACCGGCGGGGGCATCGGCGCGGCCCTGGCGCGCCCGTTCACGGAGGCTGGCCTGGCCTGGGCGCTCCTGGCCCTGGAGTTGCTGCTGCTCCTTTCCGTGGTCGTCGCTGTAAGCGCCGAGCGTGGAAGCCGCCGACGGGTGGGCTCGGCGTTGCTGGCTTCACTCCTTCTGCTCGGCCTCGCCTTCACGAGCTTCGCCCTCGTCGCTGAGCGAGGGCTGCTGCACGACGGGCGCGACGCCATCGTCCTGCGTGATCGCGCGACGCTCCGGGAAGGCCCCGACCCCCGCGCCGCCCCCAGGGGCGAGGCCCGCGAAGGGGACTGGGCCGTCGTCCTCGGAGAAGAGGACGGTTTCCTCCGGGTGCGCACCGGCGGCAACGAAGGCTGGGCCGAACGGGACGCCGTGGGCGCCCTGTAGAGGCGCGCGGCCGAACCAACCCGAGGGACGAGCGCCTATAGGATCGGCGCGCGACGCCCGACCCTTTGGGCGCCGTTCTGGTATGGTCGCGTCGCCTTCGAGACCCCAATGCCGCGTACTGTCGTCACCGCGTTCGTATTGGCCACCGTCTGGGTCGCGTGGTCCTGGCACTTCGAGCCGCTCGTCGTGGGGTTCGGAGCCGCCTCCGTGGCGCTCACCGTGCTCATGGCCAGGCGCCTCGGCATCCTCGACGAAGAGGGCGCGCCCGTCGAGTTCGCCGGGCGGCTCTTGCTCTTTGTCCCCTGGCTCGCCTGGCAGGTCATCCTGGCGAACATCGCCGTGGCCAAGATCATCCTCAGCCCCAAGATACCCATCGATCCCCACCTCATCCGCCTGCCGGCGAACCAACGGACCGTCCTGGGCAGGACGATCCACGCCAACACGATCACCCTCACCCCCGGCACGATCTCCCTCGACCTTCGGGACGGCGTCATCCTCGTCCACGCCCTCGACAAAGCCTTTGCGGACGAGGACTCCACGGGCGTCAACGACCGGATGATCTGCTGGCTCGAGGGCTCCGCCGCGAAGAAGGACTCATCCCGATGAATCTCGTCTTCGGCGCCGCCGCCATGGGACTGCTCGTGACCATGGCCCTGGCGATGTTCCGAGCAACCGTGGGCCCGAGCGCCTACGACCGCATCTCGGCGTTGAACGCCTTCGGCACCAAGACGGTGCTGCTCATCGCGGTGCTCGGCTTCCTCTCCGGCCGGCCGGAGTGGCTCGACCTGGCGCTCGTGTACGGACTGTGCAACTTCGTCGGCACCCTGGCGGTGCTCCGCTTCTCCAAGTACGGGTCGCTGGCGAAGGACGAGCTCGCCAGCGCGGAGGACGAACCGTGAGCGCCGTGCTCGACGCCCTGTGTGTCGTCTTCCTGCTTGGCGGCACCTTGTTCACGGTGATCGGAGGCATTGGGATGATCCGCCTCCCCTCCTTCTACACGCGCTGCCACGCCGCGGGCATGACCGACAGCGCGGGCGCCGCCGGCGTGCTGCTAGGGCTCTGCTTCGTCGCCGAGCCCCTCGTCGCGGTCAAACTGCTCTCGGTGCTCGCCTTCATCTGGTTGACGAGCGTCGCCTCGACGCACGCTCTCGTCAAAGCCGCCTACGCCCGCGGGCTCCGCTTCTACGACGAGCAGCCGATCGACCTCACCAACAAGCGCCCCCAACCGGGCGCCGAGGACAGGACGCACAAACGCTCCGGCGAGGAAGAGTGATGGAGCTCCTGATCACAGTCACGCTCTTCGCGTTCCTGATCTGGATGGCGGTGGTCATCGGCCGCCAGCGAGACCTCTTCAGCGCCTCGATGCTCACGGGCATCTTCAGCCTCATCTGCGCCGGCCTGTTCACAGTGATGGACGCGGTGGACGTCGCGTTCACGGAAGCTGCGGTGGGCGCCGGCATCTCGACGGTGCTCTTCCTGGCGACCCTCGCGCTCACCGACGAGCGCGAACGGCGCCCCGAACACACGCCGCTCGCCGCCATCGGAGTCGTGGCCCTCACCGGAGCCGCGCTCGTGTACGGCACGCTGGACATGCCCGCGTACGGCGACCCCTCCGCGCCCGTCCACACCGGTGTCGCACGTCACTACATGGAGCGCTCCTGGGACGAGATCGGGTTGCCGAACATCGTTACCGGAGTGCTGGCCAGCTACCGCGGCTTCGACACCTTTGGTGAGCTCGGCGTCATCTTCACCGCGGGCATCGGCGTGTCGCTTCTCCTGAGTGCGGGCACACCGGAGCTGACGCCGGGCGCTCCTCCGCCCCCACCCAAGTCGCGCGCACCCTACGTGCGTGAGATGCCGATCCTGCGGACGGTCAGCAAGGCGCTGATGCCCTACATCCTGCTCTTTGCCCTCTACGTTCAGGCACACGGCGACTTCGGACCGGGGGGAGGCTTCCAGGCCGGCGTCATCTTCACCGCCGCGCTCATCCTCTACGGACTCATCTGGGGACCGAGTGCTGTCGAAGCCTTCGCACGCCGCCGCCTCGTCGAGCGCGCCACCGCCGTCGGTCTGCTCATCTACGGAGGCGTCGGAGTCACCACCCTCACCCTCGGCCATTCGTTCCTGGATTACAGCGCGCTCTCACCGGAGCACCCCCAGCATGGACAGCACTGGGGCATCTTCGTCGTAGAGCTCGGAGTCGGCATCACCGTCAGCGCTGTGATGCTCGTCATCTACTACGTCTTTGCGTCGCGCCCGAAGAAGGACGTGAGCCCGATGCGCCAACCCTTGCCGCTTCTTGGAGGGGCCTGCGTGGGCGACGTGTCCACCGAAGACGCCGAGGCCGACTCATGAACACGGGTATCTGGAACTACTGGGTCGTCGTCTTCTTGATGATGGCTGGGCTCTACGTGGTCATGGCCAAGCGCAACTACGTCAAGAAGCTGATGGGCCTGAGCATCTTCCAGGTCTCGGTGATCATGCTCTACGTCTCGATGGGCAAGGTCACCGGGGGAACGGCGCCCATCTACGTCCTGGACGGTGGGACCCCCGCCGAGGGCATCGTCTACTCGAATGCCCTCCCGCACGTCCTCATGCTCACCGCCATCGTCGTGGGCGTCGCCACGACGGCGGTCGGCCTCGGCCTCATCGTTCGAGTGCGCGAGGCCTACGGCTCCGTCGAAGAAGACGTGGTCACCGAGCAGGACCGCGCCGCGGAAGCAGCGGAGGCCCGCGACTTCGCCGAGGCCGGCCCATGAAGGAGCAGCTCCCCGTCCTCGTCGTCGTCGTCCCGCTCCTGACGGCGCCGCTCCTGGTCCTCCTTCGGGCGCCGGCTGCTGTGCGGATCCTGTCGCTGCTCGCCGCTGCGGCGAGCACAGCCGCCGCGGTCACCCTCGCGCTCACCGTCGAGGCACCCATCAGCTACCACCTCGGCGGCTGGCCGCCGCCGATCGGTATCGAGTACCGGGTCACCCAGGCGACCGCCTTCGTCCTGGCCTTGGTGACCACCATCGCGACGTTCTCGCTTCTGCTCGGCGCACGCGGGACGCGGTCCGAGGTCACCAACGGACGCACGCACCTCTTCTACGCTGCCTTTTTGCTCTGCCTCGCGGGCCTGCTGGGGATGGTGGTGACGGGCGACGCCTTCAACGTCTTCGTCTTCCTCGAGATTTCCTCGCTATCGACCTACGCGCTGGTCGCCATGGGTCGCCGGCGCCGCGCCTTCACCGCCGCCCTCAACTACCTGATCTTGGGCACCATCGGCGGAACCTTCGTGCTCATCGGGATCGGCCTGCTCTTCCAGATGACCGGAACGCTCAACGCACTGGACATCGCCCGCCACATGACCCAGGCCGAGGTCGGCGGCACACGCACGGTGCAGGTCGCCTTCGCCTTCCTGGTCGTCGGCTTCGGCATCAAGCTGGCCGTCTTCCCGCTGCACCAGTGGCTCCCCAACGCGTACGCCGAGTCCCCCTCCGCGGTGTCCTCCTTCCTGGCGGGGACGGCGACGAAGGTCATCTACTTCCAGACGATGCGGGCGCTGCTCGTGCTCTTCGGTGCGAGCTATGTCTTCGGAACCCTCCGGTTCGGGCTGTTCTTGGGGGTGCTGTCGCTCCTCGGGATGTTCGCTGGCTCCCTCGCCGCCATCTACCAGACCTCCCTCAAGCGCCTGCTGGCCTATAGCTCCATCGGCCAGGTCGGCTATCTCACCCTTGCCCTCTCCTTCGGTAGCGAAGCCGGAACCTACGCAGGCCTGCTCCACATGGGGGCCCACGCCATCACGAAGACAGCACTCTTCGTCGTCGCTGCGGCGATCGTCAGCGGCGTCGGCACCGACCGCATCGACGCTCTGGCCGGCCTCGGCAAACGCCTTCCGCTCTGCGCATTCGCCTTCGTGCTAGGCGGCCTGGGGCTCATCGGAGTGCCGGGCACCGCAGGCTTCGTGAGCAAGTGGGCGCTGCTCGAAGCGGCGCTCGCCGACGGACACCTCGGCTACGCCGCTGCCCTCCTGCTCAGCAGCCTGCTCGCGGTGGTCTATGTGTGGCGCGTGGTCGAGGTGATGTACTTTCGACAGCCTCCCCCCGACGCCCCTGCCGCCCGAGGCCTGCGCGGTTACGACTGGGGTGCGCTCGGCCCGGCGCTCGTGCTGATGGTCGCGTCCATCCTGCTCGGCGTCTGGTCGAGCCCGATCACGGGGTACGTACGCACCGCCGCGACGCAGCTCTTTCGAGGTGGCCTGTGAACGCCTCGACCGCCATCGTCGCGGCGCTGCTGACGCCCCTCGCCGGCGCCCTCCTCGTCGCCCTCACCGGCCGCCGCCCGAACGTCCGCGAGACGATGACCGCGCTCGCCAGCCTGGCCACCCTCGCCTGGGTCCTTTGGCTCGTGCCGGCGGTCGCCCTCGAGGGCAACCGTCCGGAACTCGTGCTCGCCCGCGACATGCTCCCCGGCGTCGACCTCGCGTTCCAGGTCGAGCCCCTCGGCCTGCTCTACGCGCTCGTCGCCACGGTGCTCTGGCCCGTCACGAGCGCCTACGCCGTCGGCTACATGCGCGGTCACCACGAGACCCACCAGACGCGCTTCTTCGTCTGCTTCGCCCTCGCGATCTTCGCGGCCCTGGGCATCGCCTTCGCCGCAAACCTCGGCACGCTCTTCCTCTTCTACGAGGTCCTCACCCTCTCGACCTACCCACTGGTGACGCACCAGCAAACCGACGAGGCCAAGCGGGCCGGGCGTGTCTACCTGGGGATCCTGCTGACGACCTCGGTGTGCTTGCTCCTGCTCGCCATCGCGTGGACCGCCACCACCGCCGGCACCCTCGACTTCCGGCCCGGCGGCATCCTCCGCGGACACATCCCCGCCGCGTCCGTGCCGCTACTGCTCGGCCTCTACGCCTACGGCTGCGGGAAGGCGGCGCTCATGCCGCTGCATCGCTGGCTACCGAACGCCATGGTGGCACCCACACCGGTCAGTGCCTTGTTGCACGCCGTCGCCGTGGTCAAGGCCGGCGTCTTCGCCATCCTCAAGGTCGTCGTCTACGTCTTCGGGCTCGACCTCTTGCGGGAGACGGGCGGCTCCCAGTGGCTGATGTGGGTGGCGGCGTTCACGATCCTCATGGGCTCGTTCATCGCCTTCACGAAGGACAACCTCAAGGCCCGGCTCGCGTACTCGACGATCGCCCAGCTCGCCTACATCGTGCTCGGAGCCGCCCTCGCGACCCCCGACGGGATCCTCGGCGGCGGGCTTCATATCGCAACGCACGCCGTCGGAAAGATCACGCTCTTCTTCTGCGCGGGAGCCATCCTCGTGGCAAGCCACAAGAAGAACATCAGCGAAATGGACGGACTGGGGCGCGCGATGCCGCTGACCATGGGTGCGTTCTTCGTCGGCTCCCTCTCCATCATCGGAGTCCCGCCCATGGGTGGGTCTTGGAGCAAGTGGATGCTCGCTCTCGGAGCCGCCGACGGACACGCGATCTTCATCGGTGTGCTGATGCTCAGCTCGCTCCTCAACATCGGCTACCTCATCCCCATCCCCATCCGCGCGTTCTTCTTCGACCCCAAACCTGAGCACGCGCACGGCCACGGTAGCGCCGCGCACGCCCACGGCGAGGCGCCGCTGCTCTGCGTCGTCCCCCTCTGCATCACCGCGGCGGGCTGCCTCGCGCTCTTCTTCTTCGCCGACCAAATCGTCGACCTGCTGCGACCGCTGGTGGAGGGATGATGCCGCAGCACAACCGCCCCCGAGAACCCCTGCCGCCCTCACGCATCGAGCGAAACGTCGATTCCATCGTTCGCGGCCTGGTGGCCACGTGCGTCGGGCTCGTCGTCTTCGACGTGGTCTTCCACTTCGTTGGCCACAAGCACGTCCACTTCGACCTCGAGGCCGTGCCGGGCTTCTATGCCGTGGTCGGCTTCGTCTCTTATGTGGGGCTCGTCATGACGGCCAAGCAGCT
>JALVDI010000583.1 GCA_027009115.1 Polyangiaceae bacterium
CGGAGCCGGAAGCCGCGGAATAAACGCGCGACGCTCGTCACGTCGAGAGGCCGCCGCGAGGCGGCCTTCGTCGTTCCGTCGTTCGGTTCCGTCGCTTCCCCTGCGCGGCCTCAGGCCTGCGTCTCAGGGATGCAACTCGTGGGGCATGCGGTCCCGCGGGCTCTGGAAGTAGTGCATCGGCGAGTACCAGAGCAGGTTCGACACCCGCGCCGTGTAGAGCCCCGCGTACACCTCGACCTGGTGCCCGAAGCTCGACGTCTCCGGCCCGGCCTTGAAGAGGGAACCCCAGTAGGGGTGGAAGCGGTGGTCCACGCCGAGCTCGAGGTGGTCGTGCTCACGCTCGGTCACGCGGATGCGAGCCTTGAGCCGGTCGATGGCGCGGCGGCGGCGCACGCGCTCCGCTTCCTCGGCGGGGCTGAGGGTCGCGCCCGCGTCGCGCCGCTTCTGGAGCGCTTTGTAGTCCCGCTGAAGAAAGCGGAGCTCATCGATGAGGCGAAAGCGCAGCTCTTCGAGGGCGTCGAGTCGTGCGAGCGAGTGGCGGAGCGCCGCGTGGGCTTCGAGCTCGGACTCCATCTCTTGGACGATCATCATCGTCCGCCAGGCGGTCTGCTTCTTGGCGCGGAGCACGTCTCCGAAGATGTGGTCGCCGACGTAGAGGACGCGGTCCGGGGTCGTCTGCAGCGCCTGCTGGAGTAGCGCGAGGTGGCCGCCGGCGTAGATTGGCCCGCGCTCGAGCTTCGTCGTGGCGACGAGCGCGCCGTCTTCGCGGACCTCCTGGAAGGGCGCCTCGTCGGTGAAGAACGATGGCTTGCGGGCGGCGGTGATCACGAGGTCGAAGTATCCGCGCCACGACTTGTACTGCGGGTGTGCGTCGTCCAGGAGGTAGCGCATCATCCGGTCCGTATACGCGGCGCGAGAGTTGGTGAGCACGAAGAGCTTCTTGCCCGCCGAGCGGAGCTGGTGAAGCGTCTCTCCCAGGTGTGGGTCGCGCGACACGTAGCGGGGGAGGTCCGCAAGGATCCGGTCGAGGATGCTGCCGTCCTGGTGGGACCGGTCGATACACTCACGCACGTCCGAGAAGAGGGCGTCGTAGTCGCAGGTCCCGGCCACTTGCTCCAGGTGGTCGACGGCCGCGGCAAAGAGCGTCACTTCGGGGAGTGCATAGAGCGTGTCAACCCAGTGGAAGCGGTCCGAGGCAGGTTCGAGGCGGTGAGTGTCGTAGATCCTTCGGCGCTCCTCTCGGGTCAGCTCACGCATCCCGTGGTACGCGCGCTTGACGTACTTGTAGCGGTCCATCTTGAGGACGTTGCCGAGCTCGCGATCGACCAGCAGCCCGCGGATCGGAAAGTTCGTCCGGTAGGGCATGAAGCGGAGCGCTTCGGGGTAGCCGCGATCGAGGAGCTTCGAGATCGTCGCCTCGATGCTGAGGCGGTCCATCTCCTGCTGGTGGTAGATCGCGAGCGTGTAATCCATGTCGAAGCCGATCCACTCGATCTGGTCGAGGCGGAGGCTTCGGTTGCAGAAGATGCGGTGAGAAGGCGTCGGCGGCGCCGTACCGGTCAGCTGCGCGAGCTCGGGGAGCGGAAGCTGAAGCTGCAAGGCTTCAGGTTAGCACGGAGGGGGTGCCGTGTACGCAACCGGTGAAGGCACGAGCTGCTGGTTTGACCGGTGTGGGCCTCGGCGATAGCTTTCCGCGATGCATTTGAGACGGGAGGGTCCTGCGATGCGTTCGATCGGTTTGGGAGTTCTGGGGCTCATCGTGGCGCTCGCCGGGTGCGGCGACGACGACGGGGGAATGGACGCGGGCGGTCGCGACGCCGGACGCGACACGGGCACAGACTCGGC
>JALVDI010000584.1 GCA_027009115.1 Polyangiaceae bacterium
AGGGCTCGCTCATCGGGGGCGACTTCTCGGGGACCTGGTCGGCGCGGCGCTGATCGGGTCCGAGCGGCGGCCTTGCGGCTTCCTCTGCGGTCGTGGCGTTACGTCGAGTCCGCCGGCCTCGCACCGGCCGCGATGCGCGAGCGCCGCTGCCGAGGTCTTCGGTGCTTTACCGCGGGGCTTCGAAGGTGTCGATGTTGAAGCCGCACTCCGAGGCGCGTACGCACGTGTTGCTGCCGGCGAGGTCTTCGGGGTCGGTGGCATGAACGACGTTGAGGTAGTAGGTGCGCCCGGGCTCGATGGTGCAGCCGTACTCCTGGCGTGCGCTCGGCGTTCGGTAATAGAAGGCCATGATGCCGCTGGCGTTCGACATGCGGACGCACGATGCGGGCAGCGTGCTCCCGCCTCCTCCAAAGTCGCCCGGGCACTCACTGAGTGAAACGAGCTTTACCGCGATGTCGTAGTAGGCGGTGTCTTCGAAGAGGATCTGGCCGGCGTCTCCCGGCAACAGAGGGACCGTCCTGGCGGTCTTGTACATCCCGCGCCGCACGCTGACGTTGGCGTGGGAAGCGCGGGGTTCGAGGGGCGTATACTCCCGCTCCGAGTAGCTCGCCCAGCGGCTCCGATCTTCGGGGATGCCGGGTTCGATTCCTGCGCAAGGGTCGGCTGCGCCGGCGTCCGCCGCAGGCCCGTCGGTGGCGGCGTCGCTCGGCCCATCGGTGGCGGCGTCGCTCGGTCCGTCGGTGGCGGCGTCGGCCGGGGCGGCGTCGGGGCGACCGCCCCCGTCGGTTCCGGTGTCGGTTCCGGCATCGAAGGGGGCCGCGTCCACCGAGGAGGCGTCGAGGCGCGCGGCGTCGCGCAACGCTGGCGAGTCCTCGCCGCAGCCGCAGACCAGCGCTGCTGCGCTCAGCCATCGAAGGATCGTTCCGGCGGGCATCGTCGCCCTCTCGTCGCTTGGGTCCTGGGCATGCACCTCCTATAGTGTGCCCCATGAAGCATCTGCTGTGGGGGGGGCTCTGCGTCGTGCTGGCGTCGCCGGCGCTCGCCCAAGATGGGAGTGGCACGCCGGAGGAGGCGCAGCCGCACGAACAGGCGGCGTCGCCAGCGGACGGGGAAGCAGGCGCCGAAGCGGATGCCGAGTACGACCCGCGCCAGATGCGGACGGAGGGCATCGAGAACGACGAGCTGGCGCGCTCGCGTTTCCGAGTCGGGCAGGCGCTCTACGAGGCGGGGCGCTTCATGGAAGCCGCGCGCGAATTCGAGGCCGCCTTCGAGCTCTCGGAGCGCGCCTCGCTCCTCTTCAACGCCTACCTCGCCTACCGCGATGCCGGGAACCTCCCCGAGGCCACCCGGGCGCTGGGCCGCTACCTGGAGCAGAACCCGGAGGTCGACGATCTCGAGCGGTTGCGGCATCGCCACGCCGCCATGGAGGAGACCCTCGCGCGGCAGGAGGCGCAGCGCGCCGAGGAAGAGGCCGAGCGTCGGCGGCTCGAAGAGGAACGCCAGCGCCTGGCGCAAGAGGCGGAGACTCAGCGACGCCGCGCTGAGCAGGAACGCCGGCGGGCGCAGGAAGCCGAGCAGCGTCGGCTGAACCCGGTTGGGATCGCCGTGGGCGGGGGCGGTCTCGCGCTCGTGGTCAGCTCGTTTGTCACCGGCGCGATCGCGAAGGGGCGGGTGAACACCCTCGAGGAGAACTGCCCCGACGACCGCTGCGTGGCGACCTTCGACCTCGATGGCGAACGTGCCCGGGCCGACCGCATGATCCGCACCACCGATGCCCTGCTCTTTACGGGGCTGGTGACGACGGCGGTCGGCGTGGGGCTGCTGTTTCTTCGGCCCGGCGGCGACGACGACGAGCGCGCGCCGCAGGTAGCGGCGGGCTGCGGCCCTCGGAGCTGCCACGCCACCATGGAGCTGAGGTTCTGATGCGCCCGATGCTTTCTTTCGCCTGCGTGGTCGCCCTCTCGGGGTGCTTCGCTCTGACGGACACCGCCCGCTTCGAACAGGACGATGGCTGCGATTTGGAGCTTCGCCTGCGCAACTTCACCCCTCACACCGACGACCGTTTCGAGGTGCTCTTGCTGCGTCCGAGCGCCGACCCGGAGGTGGCGCCGTCGCTGACGGCCCGGGCCCTCTTCGAGCCCCTCGAAGAGCCAACGCTGAACCTGCGCATGCCCCACGCCGTGCCTGCGAACGACGACGCGGCACGGCCTCCGTACCGGATCGACTTCTACGGCGACCAGGACGGCTCGGGGAACTACACCTTCCCCGGCGATCACAGCTGGCGCCTGCCCAATGCCTGCGTCGACGGCCCCGAGGTGTTCGTCCACAACCTCGACTTCGTGAATCTCGAGGCGCCCCAGGTATCCAGGGCGCTGGGGGCGCTGCGGGTCTTCCTGTGCGAAGCCGTCAACGGGGAAAAGATCGAGGTGCGTTTGACCGGCCTCAACCTCCCGGGGCCCGGGGGCGCCGTCGAACAGACCCGGGCTGTCGGGCTCTACCGCGGGACCGGGAGGCCGAACGGCACGATCGAGCTGCCGGGGCTCTTCGACGACGGCTTCGACTACCGCGTCGAAGTCTACGTCGACGCCAACGCCAACGGCGCCTTCGACGCGGGCGAGAAGGCGTGGAGCTTTCGGTTCAACGCGGACGCGCCGGAAGCGCAACGAGAATGCGACCGCGATGCGATGATTCGTGAAAACATGCCGGTTTCCGCCTGTGTGGATCCCAGGTTGCCAGTGCGGGCAGAGTTTCCCGCATGCGTCACGGATCGGGGCGACCTCGTGGTCACCCTCGGTCCCCTCAGCCAGCTCAACGACGCGGGCGAGCTCGCGAACCTCCACGGGGCGGGCGCGCCCAACGCCTGGCTCAACTTCGACCCCGACGACATCGGCCCTACGATCGAGTAGCGCGCGCTCAGAGCCGGGCATCGAAGGGCACGACCCGGGTCTGCACGATCCCTGGCAGCGAGCCGAGCGCGTCGGCGAGCCGGGTCGCGTCGCCGACGGCCACGATCCCGAGGTCCCAGGGGCGCAGGCGTCGCCGCACCGCTTCGCTCGCGGCTGCGCGGTCGACCTCGGCGATCGCCTTTCGGTAGCCGCCCAGGTGCGCCTTACCCTGCCCGAGCGCCGCGACGGACATGGCCAGGTCGAGGCGCCGGTACGCTGTGTCCTCGTCGAAGCAGCGGCTCCCGATGAGATAGCGCTTGGCGCGGCGCACCTCCTCGGCGCGCAGCCCGCCTTCGACCCACTCTTCGAGGAGCTCGAGCTGGAGTGCCAGGCAGTCGCGGGCCCTCTCGACGGAGGGGTGCGTCCACATGCGCCAAAGCTCGCGTTGGCGCGCGGCGCCCACGACGCTGTAAGCCGAATAGCTCCAGCCCCGCTCGGCCCGGATGGCCTGCATGAGGCGCG
This sequence comes from Polyangiaceae bacterium, assembly GCA_027009115.1. Taxonomy (GTDB): domain Bacteria; phylum Myxococcota_A; class Polyangia; order Polyangiales; family Houyiibacteriaceae; genus JALVDI01. The sequence continues at coordinate 3,408 of JALVDI010000584.1, forward strand.
CGCTGAACATGCCGCCAAAGGCCGTGTCGGCCACGTAGAACGGGAAGTAGAGCGAGTCCGTCGCTTTGATTCCGAGGGTCCCCACGCCGAGCTGGGTCTGGGTTCGGTCGGGCTTGTGGACGATGAGAAGGCGGCGACCACGGGTCCGCTTGGGCGCCCCCGCTCGTGGCGCGACGTACCGGCCCCGGGGGACATCGGCGAAGTGACGGGCGAGCAGTGTGCGAAGGGATGCCTCGTCGATGGCGCCGGCGGCGCCGAGGCGGATATGCGCAGCCCGCCAGCTACGCTCGTGGTGTGCGATCAGGTCGGCCCGGGTGATGCGCCCGATGCTGTCGTGGGTCCCACCCAGCGGGCGTCCGTAGGGGTGTTCGCCGAAGACCAGCCCGCGCAGGTGGCGGCTCGCGAGGCCGTGGTCGTCGTCCGCCAGGGCCGCGAGGTTCGCTTTGATCCGCCGCTTGGCCCGCGCCAGATCGCGCCCTCGAAACGCGGGCGCGCGGAGCAGCTCGGCCACCAGCGCCACGAAGGGCTCGACGTTGCGCGCGAGCACCGAGCCGTGGAGCGTCAGGGCCTCGCGCCCGATCGTGACCGCCAGCCGACCGCCGAGGGCGGCGACCTGGGCATCGACCGCGGCGCCGTTCATGCGGCGGGTCCCGCGCCGGTAAAGCCGACCCATCACGCGGGTCAGCCCCGCGAGACGCTCGGGATCCGACAGGGAGCCTCCTTCGATGCGGATGACGAGGTCGACGAGCGGCAGCTCGTGATTTTCCTCGAGGAAGACCCGCAGACCCTGCGCGCGAAACCGGCGGGTCATCGGGGCACCACCGTCACGACGGTTCGCTGGCGCGGATCGAGCCAGCGCGTGGCGACGCGCCGCAGGTCCTCGTCACCGACCGCGGCGGTGGCGTCGATGCGCTCGAAGATGCCGGCCGGTCGGAGCCCGAGGGTCGCATAGAAGCCGAGGAGGTCGGCCTTGCCTGAAGCCGTCTCCATCGACGAGATCAGGCCGAGCTCGAGGCGCGCCTTGGCGCGCTGCAGCGCGTCCGGAGGCACGCCGTGGTCGACCACCTCGGCGATCGCCCTATCGAGGGCGGCGAGGGCGACCTGAGCATCGCCTCCGGGGCGCAGGTCGACCCCGAGCTCGTAGAGCGAAGGAAGCGCGAAGGGCGGAAGGTAGCCCCAAACCGACCGCGCGAGCTCCCGATCCATGACGAGATCCTCGTGCAGCAGGGACGCCTCGCCGCCGACGAGATGCTGGCTGAGCACGGTCAGCGCGATCCAGTCCGGGTCGCCGAACGCCGGCGCCCGGTAGCCGATGTGGAGCCGCTGGGACGAGGCCGGCATCCGCAGCACTTTGCGGCGCTCGCGCCGTTGGCCGGGTCCTTTCGTGGGCGGCGCGGTGGGCCGTGGCGAGCGCCGGAGCTTTCCGTAGGCGTCTCGGATCCGACGCAGCACGCGCGCCTCGTCGAAGTCTCCGGCGATGGCCAGGACGACGTTGCTGGGCACGTACCAGGTCCGATAGAACGCTTCGCAGTCGGCGACGCTCAGCCGCCGGATGTCGCGCATCCACCCCAAGGTGGGGTGACCGTAGGGGTGTCGAGGGAGCGCGGTGGCCCACAGCGCTTCGCCCGCGCGTCCGTCCACGTCGTCGTCGATGCGGTCGCGTCGCTCGCTCATCACGACCTCTCGCTCGCTCTCGACCCGCGGCTCGTCGAGCACGAGGTTCGTCAGCCGATCGGCCTCGAGTTCGATCGCGAGGGGGAGCTCGTGGGCAGGGAGGTTCTCGTAGAAGCAGGTCCAGTCGGTCCAGGTCGCGGCGTTGCTCTCGGCGCCCACTTCCTCCAAGCGTCGGTCGAACTCGCCGTGGGGCACGCGGGCGGTGCCGCCGAACATCAGGTGCTCGAAGAAGTGGGCGAGCCCCGTCTTGCCCTTCCGCTCGTGCCGGGAGCCGACACCCAACCAGGTCTGATAGCTCACGACCGGCGCGCTCGGGTCCGGGAGGGTCACCACCCGCAGGCCGTTGCCGAAGCGCCAGCTCCGGGCGCGGAGCCGCGGCCCGAAGGGCTCGTCGCCCACGAAGCGGAGCGTCGCCCGACGCCCCGTGCCACGGTTGATTCGCTTCGCCAGCGCGTCGCTCATGAACGGCGGAACCTGATCGCGGGGGCTCGCCCGGTCAACCCGCCGGTTGCCTCGGGTCCGACGGCCAGGACGTGTGCTGTCGTTGCCACAGCAGGCGTGCCGTCGCGGCACAGCTCGTGGCCCGAGGCTCAGAAACGCCGAGCGTATGGCGTGGGCACGCGGCGTGCTCAGCTTTGGCGTCGCGTGTCCTCGAAGACGCCGACCCCCGACTCGACCCCTCGCGACGCACGGAGCTCAGCGACGATGCATCCGAAACCTTCCTGCTTCGAGCTCTCTTCCCCTCCCGTTTCGCGCTTGCGCAACCCGGAGCCCACGGCACGTCGAGGGCGCCAGGGCGCGTGGCTCGCGCTGCTGTCCCTGTGGTGCGTCTCCCTGTGGTGCGTCACCGCGGAGGCCCAGGCGCCCTCCGACGCGGACTCCGCGCAGGCGGCTGTCGACGCGGACTCCGTTCAGGCGGCTGTCGACGCGGACTCTGCTCAGGCGCCCTCGGACGAGAGCGAGGTCGCGGGCTCCAACCGCAGGCCGTCCGCCGTGGCTTCGCCTACGGACGGCGACCGGGCGTCCCCTGCCGAGCTCAGCGCCCCCACGCCCACAGCGACGGGCGTGGCCTCAGCGCCTCCTCCGCGGGCCGATCCCTTCTGGGAGATCTATCACCAGGCCACCCTTGCCCTCGCGGACGAAGAGCGCGAGCGGGCCGTCGCGCTTCTGCGACAGATCCCCGCGACGCACCCGGCGGCCAGCGAGGCCCACCGGCTCCTCGATCGACTCGCGCCGCCCGAAGAACCGCCCACGCGTTCAGGCGAGCGCCGGAGTGTTGGGGCGCGCGTCGAGCTCGCGGCTCGGCAGACGCTCCAGGGTCTTGGTGCCGGTTCGATGCTCTGTCTCACCCTCGACTGCGACGGCGCCCGGTTCGGCGGTGTGGTGGGCGTGGGCATGGCGCTGGGCCTGGGGCTGAGCCTCGGCCTCTCCCGGGACGGCGTCACGCCGGGCCAGGCGGCGCTTTACTCGGCTCTGCCGCGCTGGTCCTATATCAACGGCTTGCTCTTGTTCTCGGCGCTGGGGGTGAACTTCGAGCAAGGCGAGTTTGATGGCCTCTCTTGGCGGCCGCAGGCGGTCGGGGGGACCTTGCTGCTCTCGCACGCCCTCTCCCTCGGTGCCGCGGCGGCGGTCGACTTCACCTTGTCCCCCACCGCCGGTGACATCGCGATCATGGACGTCTTCCTGAGCACGGCGTGGGCCGTGACCCTCTCGCTCTACCGGACGGCGGGTCCGTTGGATGAGCTCGTCGACGGACGCGAGGGGGTGCTGCAGGGGCTCACGGGCGGGCTCTTGGCGGTCAACGCGGTGGCGCTGACGAGTGCGGCGCTGCTCACTCGCCGCGTCTCCTTCTCGCGGCTGCGCGCCTTCCTGATCCAACTCGGCGCCGCCGGCGGCTTCGGGCTCGGCTTCGGTCTGATTGCTCTGATCGAAGGCGACGACTTCTCCACCGGCCGGGCCTTCGGGACCGCGGCCGCCGGCATGGTCGGGGGCTTCGCGCTCAGCTACTGGCTCAGCGAACGGGTCGACCGCGGCGGCGATGACGAAGCGTCGTCCGCGGTGCAGCTCTCCATCTCGCCAAGCGTCGGGGGCGCCACCGCGGCCATTCAAGGACGCTTTTGACGCGAGGTTCGAGCGCGTCCCATCGGCAGCCAAGCTCTCGGACGGTTGACCCGCCGGCCGCTGCTCGCTAGACGCCCGGCGATGACCGTCCGCGTCCGCTTCGCCCCGAGTCCCACCGGCTACCTGCACATCGGCGGGGTCCGTACCGCGCTCTACGCTTGGCTCTGGGCCCGCCAGCGAGGCGGTCAGTTCGTGCTTCGCATCGAGGACACGGACGTCGAGCGCAACACCGACGACGCCGTGCAGGTCATCCTCGACGCCATGCGCTGGCTCGGCCTCGACTGGGACGAGGGGCCCGAGGTCGGCGGGCCGCACGGGCCCTACTTCCAGAGCCAGCGCCTCGACCTCTACCGCGCGTGGGCGGACAAGCTCGTCGAGGCGGGCCACGCCTACCGCTGCTTCGCCACCAAGGAGGAGATCCAGGCGCAGCGGGAGGCCTACGAGAAGGAGCACGGCAGCAAGGGCTTCCGCTTCCGCTCGCCCTGGCGCGACCGTACCGACGGCGACCGAACCCAGCCGCACGTGGTTCGCTTCAAGACCCCCGAGCCTCGGGAGCCCGGCGAGAAGATCGGCTGGGACGATCTCGTCTACGGGCGCGTCGAGTACCCCCTCGACCAGCAGCAGGACTTCGTGCTCCTGCGGCACAATGGGCTGCCGCTCTACAACTTCGGCTGCTTCGTCGACGACCATACGATGGGCATCACCCTCGTGACCCGCGGCGACGATCACCTCGTCAACACGCCGATGCAGCTGATGCTCTACGATGCGCTCGGTCTGCCGCGCCCGCAGCTCGCGCACCTGCCGATGGTCCTCGACGACCGCGGCAAGAAGCTGAGCAAGCGCTCCAAGGACGTCGGCGTGGCGGTGCTCGACTACCGCGACGCCGGCTACCTCCCCGATGGACTGCTCAACTACCTCGCTCGCCTGGGTTGGTCCCACGGCGACGAGGAGATCTTCACCCGCGAGGAGCTCATCGCGAAGTTCGACTGGGCGAATGTCGGCAAGACCGCCAGCCGCTGGGACAAGAAGAAGCTCGCGCACGTGCAGGGCACGCACCTGCGGCGTCTGGACGATGCGGACCTGGGCGAGCGGGTGGTGCCGTTTCTTCGGCAGCGCGGCCTCGAGGTCGCGCCCAACGATCCGCGCCTCCTCGCGGCGATCGCTCCCGTCAAGCTCCGGGCCACGACCCTGGCCGACCTGGCCGCCGACCTCGACTACTTCTTCCGTGACGACGACGCGCTGGAGTACGACGAGAAGGGCAAGCGCAAGTTCCTCAAGCCCGAGTTCGCGGGCAACCTCGAGCGGCTGGCGGCGATCGTGGAGAGCGCCGAGCCCTTCGACGAGGCGACCCTCGAAGCGGCGACGACAGGGTGGATGGAGGAGGCGGGCCTGGCGATGAAGCACGTCGCGCAGCCGGCGCGCGTGGCGCTCACGGGTCGCACGCGCAGCCCTGGGCTCTTCGAGACCATCGTCCTGTTGGGCCGCGAGCGGGCCGTCGCGCGCTTGCGTCGTGGGGCGGCGCTGGCGCAGGCGGTGGCGTAGGGCATCCTGCGCCGAGAGCCGCCGACCATGACCGACGCCGCAACCCCCCGCTGGCGCGCCCGCCTGGGCGAGCTGCACCCACGCCGCTTCTTCCTCGAGGCCTGGGAGGCGATCGACGCCGAGGCCGAGGCCGAGCGGCAGGCGCGGCGCGCGCAGGGGCTCGGCTACGACTACCGACCTCTCGTGGCGTTCTGCGCCGGCGCGGTCTTCCTGACGCTGATGGAGTACATCGGCGTGCCGGCGTTCCTGCACCGGATCGTGCGCGCGCTCATCGAGCTCGAGCAAAGCGGGGAGCTGTCGGGGACCTTCTTCCAGGAGTGGCGGCGAGGCCCCTGGTGGGAGCTCTCGCAGCACATCTACTGGGCGGCTTGGCGCGTGCTCGGTTTCTTGTTGATGCCCATCGCCGTCGTCAAGCTCAGCGGCGAGCGCGTCCGCGACCAGTACCTCTCGACCGAGGGCTTCGCCGAGCACCTCTGGATCTACCTCGGGGCCTTCGCGGTCGTGCTCGTGGCGGTCGTGGCGGTCAGCTTCACCGACGGGTTCAGCAGCTACTACCCATTCTACAAGAGCGCCGAACGCTCCTGGTTCGATTTCCTCTTCTGGGAGCTGTGGTACGTGCTGCAGTTTCTGAGCCTCGAATTCTTCTTCCGGGGCTGGTGGCTGCGCGCGGGCAAGACGCTCATGGGCTCGGGCGCGATCTTCGCGATGGTCGTCCCCTACGTGATGATCCACTTCGGCAAGGAGCTGCCGGAGACCCTCGCAGCCACCTTCGCGGGGATCTTCCTCGGCACGCTGGCGATGCGCACCCAGAGCATCTGGGGGGGGTTCCTCGTCCATTGTCTCGTCGCCGTCGCCATGGACGTCGCGGCGCTGCTCCAGACCGACGGGCTCCCGACCCGCTGGTGGCCGGACCTTGGCTGAGGGGCTTCCGCCGGACCGTTCGGCCGCTCCCGTCGCCGTGGATTGCTTCGTAATATCGGGCGGTTACGCCTGTGACATGGGCTTACAAGTCACCGACAATTGATTAAGTGCACGCCCCGGCGGTCTGCCCCAGATTTCGGCGTCGCCCAGCGACCGCTCCAGGAGAAGCACCGTGGACACAGCCATCATCACGCTCTACCTGATCGCCCTGACCATCTTGGGGATCTACGGCGCCCACCGCGGCAACCTGCTCATGCTCTATCTGCGGCACCGGCACCGGAAGACGACACCCGACCGGAAGTTCGCCGAAGACGAGCTGCCGCCGGTGACGATCCAGCTCCCGATGTTCAACGAGATGTACGTCGTCGACCGGCTCCTCGAAGGGGTCGCCGCCATCGACTACCCGAAGGACAAGCTGCACATCCAGGTCCTCGACGACTCCACCGACGAGACGGTGAACATCGCCCGGGCCAAGGTCGACGAGCTGCAGGAGCGCGGCTTCGACGCGGAGTACATCCACCGGACGGACCGCACGGGCTACAAAGCGGGCGCCCTCGAGAACGGGCTCAAGACGGCCAAGGGCGAGTTCATCATGGTGTTCGACGCGGACTTCGTCCCCGAACCGGACATCCTTCGCAAGCTCATCCACTACTTCACCGATGAGAAGGTCGGCATGGTCCAGGCGCGCTGGGGCCACATCAACCGCGATTATTCGTTGCTGACGAAGTGTCAGTCGATGATGCTCGACGGCCACTTCATCATCGAGCACATCGCGCGCAACCGCTCGGGCCGCTTCTTCAACTTCAACGGCACCGCGGGCATGTGGCGCAAGAGCACCATCGAGGACGCCGGCGGCTGGCAGCACGACACGGTCACCGAGGACATGGACCTCTCGTTCCGCGCGCAGCTCAAGGGCTGGAAGTTCGTCTACGTGCCGGACGCGCTCGCTCCGGCGGAGCTTCCCTGCGAGATGAACAGCTTCAAGACGCAGCAGTTCCGTTGGGCGAAGGGCTCGGCGCAGACCACCAAGAAGCTGCTGTGGACCGTGCTCAAGGCCGACATCCCGCTGAAGGTGAAGGTCGAGCTGGTCTTCCACCTCACCAACAACTTCGCGTACCTCTTTCTGGTGGTGCTCGCGCTCCTGCAGCTGCCGAACATGCTGCTGCGCCGACACATGGACAATCCCGAGCTGCTGCTCCTCGACATCCCGCTCTTCGCGGCGACCTGCGGCTCGATCTGCGTGTTCTATCTGGTCACGCACCGCGCCCTCTACGACAACCTCTGGGAGGCCATCAAGCGCCTGCCGTTGATGATGGCCCTCGGGATCGGCCTGTCGGTGAACAACGCGCGGGCCGTCATCGAGGGGCTCTTCGGAAAGGACCTCGAGTTCGTGCGGACCCCCAAGCACGGCGTGACAGGCAACCAGGACAGCTGGAAGAAGAAGCGCTACAAGGCGCGCTTTCCGCTCCATTCGGTCGTGGAGATCCTCTTCGGGCTCTACTTCGTTGTCACCATCGCGCTGGCGGTCGTGACCGGGAGCTGGGTCACGATTCCCTTCCTGGTGCTCTTCATGGTCGGCTTCCTGTACGTTGGCTCCTTGAGCCTGTACCAGGCGCGCTGAACGGCGCGGCGCTCTCGTTCTTGGCGGCCGGGCGGTGTCCCGGCCGTTTCGCATTGAGGCGCCCAGGCGGCTTCAGCGGCCGAGGGCCTCGAAGGCGACTCGGACGGTCCAGTCGGCCGGCGGGTGGCTCAGCCCCTGCCGCACGCAGCCGCCTTCGGCCGCGAGGGTGACGACGGTGCCGTCGAGGCGCCGAAAGAGGTAGTGTCGGGGCCCCGGTTCGATGGCCGCGAGCGCGCCGAGCTCCGGGTGGCGTAGGGCGCGCACCCGGCAGCGCAGCGGTCGTCGCGGCCCGTCGGGGCCCGCCGCCAGGACGGTGATGCCTCCGTGCTCCGGCAGGCTGCGGAAGACGAACACGTCGACCTGCGACCGAGCGACGGCAGGATCGTGGCCGAACCAACGAGGCATCCAGAACGCCTCGAAGACGACCGGGACCTCGTTCACCGGCGCAACCTCTCGAGCAGCGCCGTGGCCATCTGCGACATCTCCTCGGGGTCCATCTCGGTCTCGCCGATGGGCTTGTAGGCTTCCCAGGCGTGGGCGGGCAGGTTGTCGAGGAAACGGCTGGGGACCCGCGGCGTGACCTTTCCACGCATCGTCCTGCGCTCGGGGCGGGTCAGGTAGAGGAGCTCCCGCGCACGGGTGACACCCACGTAGAAGAGCCGGCGCTCCTCTTCCACGTCGCTCGGCGCCGCTTCGGTGACTTTCGGGTCCGTCGTGCGGCTGTGCGGAAGCTGCCCTTCCACGCAGCCGACGAGGAAGACGACATCGAACTCGAGGCCTTTGGCCGAGTGGAGCGACGAGAGGGTCACGGCGTTGTTCGCGTCTTGCTTCTCTTCCTGATCGACGCGGAGCGTGAGGTTCGTCAGGAATTGATCGAGGGTCACCTTGCGGCGCTCCTCGAAGCGGCGCAACGCCCGAAGCAGGAACTGCACGTTCTCGCGGCGCCTCGCGCCGTGGGGCGTCTTGTCCTCGGCGAGGTGCCCCGTGAAGCCGACCTCGTCCATGAGTCGCTCGGTGACCGCGACGATCGAGTCGCCCGCTTTCAGTCGGCGCCGGGCATGGGCGAGGGCACCGAGCAGCGAGGCGATGCCGCGCTTGGCTCGGGGGCTGAGGTCGAGCCTTTCGGCGTCGGCGAGGGCATGGGCGAAGGGCTTGCCTGAGCGCAGAGCATGGGCGCGGACGGTGTCGAGGGTCTGAGGGCCGATCCCGCGGGGGGGCGTGTTGACGATGCGTCGCAGCGAGAGCTCGTCGCGAGGGTGCACCGCCGCCCGGAGGTAGGCGATGACGTCCTTGATCTCCTTGCGATCGAAGAACTGCGTGCCGCCGAAGACGCGGTAGGGGACGCCGCCGATGCGCAGCTCCTCCTCGAGGAGCCTCCCCTGGGTGTTGGAGCGGTAGAGCACGGCGATGTGGCCGTAGGGGAAGGGGCGGCGGCCGGGACTGACCTCGCTGCCGCGCGCGAGCTCGCGGATCTCCTTGACGACGAACTTCGCCTCTTGGGCCCCGTCGGCCAGCGCCACCACCCGCACCTTGGGGCCGGGGCCTTTGTGGGAGCGCAAGGTTTTGGCGTGCCGTCTGCCGCGGCTCTGGTGGATGACCGCGTTGGCGACGTCGAGGATCGGCGCACGGCTGCGGTAGTTGACCTCGAGCTTGACCACCGCCGCGCCCGGGAAGTGCCGCTCGAAGTCGAGGATGTTCCCGACGTCCGCGCCGCGCCAACTGTAGATGGACTGGTCGTCGTCCCCGACGACGCAGACGTTGCGCAGCTCGCCCGTCAACAGCCGCAGGAGCTCGAGCTGGCTCCGGTTGGTGTCCTGGAACTCGTCGATGAGCAGGTGCATGAAGCGACGCTGCCACTTTGCGCGGATGTCCTCCCGTTCCCGCAAGATGCGCACCGGCGCGACGACCAGGTCGTCGAAGTCGAAGGCGTGCATGTCCGCGAGCGCCTGCTGATAGAGCGGATAGATTTGGCGCGCGATGGCGTCGTACTCGAAGTCCGAGGGGCGCACGTCCTCGGGCATCTTGAAGGCGTTCTTCCACAGCGAAATGCGGGTCAGCAGCGCGGGGACGTCGAGGCTCCTGTCGGCGAGCCGTTCGCGCCCCAGGATGTCGCGCACCAGCCCCAGGCTGTCGCCTTGGTCGAAGATGACGAAGCGGCCGTCGTAGCCCAGAGCTCGGTTTTCTTGCTGGAGGAAGCGCACCCCGAAGCTGTGAAAGGTCGAGAGCCACAGGCGCTCGGCGCTGTCCTTGCCGACCAAGGGCACCATCCGCTCGGCCATCTCGGCGGCGGCCTTGTTCGTGAAGCTCACCGCGAGGATCGCTTCGGGCCGAACCCCGCGTTGGACCAATCGGGCGATGCGGTGGGTGATGACCCGCGTCTTGCCGCTGCCGGCTCCAGCCAGGACGAGCAGAGGGCCTTGGGCGTGCTCCACCGCCGCTCGCTGCGCCTCGTTGAGCTTAGAGCGCATCTCAAAACCCCTCGTCGCCGCTCAGCGGCCTGTGCACGCCCTCTGCCGCCATCCTCTCACCTCGACAAGACTCGGCATTCCCTCGGCTCGCGGATGCGCCAGCGGTCCCGCCCAGTCCACGGATCGACGGACGATCGTTGCCGAGGTGCGCTGACCACCGGCGAGTGGGTAGCCCCTGCCGTGGCGCCGTTCAAGGGAAAGCGCGGTTGCGCTGGTGTGTTGGCGCCGCCGCGGTATAACGGCGCCGTGTCGACGCTCCTCCTCGGTATGGCGCTGCTGCTGCTGATCGCGCTCATCGCGATCGACCTCGTGGTGATGCGCCACGCCGATCGCTTCGACGGAACGGAGCCTGAGCCCTCCCAGCGGGTGTGGCCCCAGCAGCCGCCACCGCTCGTGAAGGCGGGCGCGTACGTCTCGCTCGTGCTCGGCGCGGTCTCCTTTCCAGCGACCCTCGCGCCGGTGGTGATGACCGTGCTGACGTTCCAGCGTCATCGACTGCTCTCCGAGGCCTGGGTGTCGTTGGCCGCGATGATCGTCGCGACCCTTTCGATGAGCGCGGCGATCAAGGGCCTTCGCATGAGCCACCTGCTGCGCCACCTCACCGCCGAGATGCGTCCGCTGCTCAGGTCCACGGCCGCCTACCTCGTTCTGTGGGAGCTGCTGGTGGTCTTCTTGGGGATGCTCATGCGGCCGCCGAGCGGCGACATCGCGGTGCTCATCTGGAGCTACCTCGCCGCCAACACCCTCGGGACGGCGCTGGTCGTCGCGGCCGCTCGCGTGGGCCTGGAAGCGGGCGAGGGTGAGCCCGCGACAGTCTGACCCCAAGCTCGTGGGCGGCCCGCCCATACCGCTGCGCCACACACGGCCGAGAGCACGCCCATCGCGCCTCGAAAGGCTTCGAGGCTTTTCTCGTTGCGCGGCATCGCGCAGGGAGGATGGCGAAGGACCGGTGGCTGAGGGCAAGGCGCTCCGAGGCGGCGACGTGGAGCATCGCCCCACAGGAGCGACGTCGCCGTGACGCCCCAGCGAGCCAGGACCCTTCTACCGGGATCCCTGGCGGCTCCAACGGTCGGCGCGGGCGTCGTAGCGGAGCCGGTAGCGTTCGTCCCACCACGCGCGCTGGCCCGCTTCGAAGGCCCGGCGGACGGCGGCGGGGGTGGCGACGCGCCCCTCCCCGTCGGGCATCACATCCGGCGGAGCCGGGTCGCCGCTCCACCAGGCCTCGTGGACCTCGTAGTGTGTGCGGCCCGACTCCTCCCGAGGCAGCAGCGCCTGGCGGTGCGCGAGGGTGAGCCGGTCTTCGCGGCTGAGCTCCGTGTCCCGCTCGATGACGAGCTGGACGGCGAAGGTGTCGGCGTCGAGGATGCGCTCCTCGATGCCCGCCTCGTAGCAGCCTTCCCCCGGTCTCGGCGCCACCACTGTGGTCAGGTCGATCTCGGCCCGCCCGTCTCCGTCGACATCGACGACCCAATGGAGGTTCGCCGCCTGCAGCCTTCCGTCGCGCTCCCAGCGCGTGGAATGGTCGAGGTGGGCGGGGCCCTGTGCCGGCTTTGTGACCCGCAGCAGGTGGAAGACCGCGCGCCGCGGTCCCAGCACGCGTTGGCGTGCTTGCTCCAGACACGACAGGCAGCAGAAGCAGTCGTCCGGGTTGCCGGCTTCGGCCTGCCGCTCCTGGCAGTCGTTCGCCGCTTCTTGCATCCGCGCCCGCACCGTCGCGAGCTCACCGGCTGCGGCGTGCTCGGCCAGCCGACGGGTCTGCGCGTCGTAGGCCACGAGCGCGATGCCGACGCGATCGCCGTCGGGCGGACCGAGCCACACGAGCTGGGTCTGGAGCCCTTCGGAGGGCACGCGGCCGGCCATGGTCAGCACTTCCAGCGGCATCGGGGCGTCCTGGTCGAGCAGCGCCAGACCTCGGGTCGGCAAGGGCTGTGGCGCCTCGGGTCGAGGCTCTTCGGCGGGTTCGGAGCGCTGCCCGCAGGCCCCGAGGGTAAGCGCGAGAGCCGCCGCGCAGGACAGAACGCCGAGCCCCCGGTGAGCGCGAGCCGGCGGGGAGAGAGTACGAGCGGGCACGACCGCAAGGATACGCGCCGGGGCGCGGGGGGCGAGGAGGGACCGCAAGGATACGCGCCGGGGCGCGGGTGGCGAGGAGGGACCGCAAGGATACGCGCCGGGGCGCGGGTGGCGAGGAGGGCAGCGTTCAGGCCCGCAGGCCTCGGACGCCGAGGGCGAGCGACACCAAAGCCATCGCTCCCAAGAGCACGACCACGGGCCAGCGATCGCGCTCCCGGCGTGCCAGCCACTGTTCGAGCTCGGCGCGCTCGCCCACGTACACGTTCATGAGCGTGTCGCCACAGCGCTCGGCGAGGATCGGGTCGCCGGCGCGCAGGCCCCGCACGAGCACCGTGAAGGGGGGCTGCATGCGTAGGCGTACCTCGTCGGCGATGTCTCCCAGCACCGGCAGCCCCTCGACCGTCTCGAGGCGCTCCAGCACGTCGACGGGGACGTCGCCGCGCCACTCGTCCGGCGTCGGAAGCCGCGCCTGCACCTGCCCTCCTTGGGTCTGGACGGTGACCTCGGGTGAGCCGACGAGCTGGCTCCAGCTCTGCTCCATCGCGCGCGAACCGGGCCGGGTGAGCTTCACCTCACCGTAGATGAGCGGCGCACCTGCGGGCACCTCGACCGTCTCGCCTTCCCCGACGCGCCCTTCGACGGCGTCGGGGCCTGCGGGCAAGGCCATCCCTGTGCCGAAGAGGGCGATGCGAACGGCCGCGATCCCCATCCCGAGGCCGACCATCAGCGCGACGACGCCAAGCATGCGCTTCACTCGAACAGCCCCCGCTGGCCTTTCTTGGCCGAGGCTCGCGCCTTGCCGAGGTGCTCGTAGGCGCGTCGGGTGGCTGTGCGCCCTCTCGGGGTTCGGGCGATGAACCCCTGCTGCAAGAGGTAGGGCTCGTAGACGTCCTCGAGGGTGTCGCGGGGCTCGCTGAGCGCGGCCGCCAGCGTCTCGATGCCCGCCGGGCCGCCGTCGTAGTGATCGATGAGGATCGAGAGGTAGCGCCGGTCCATCAGGTCGAGGCCGGCTCCGTCGACGTCGAGGCGATCGAGGCCGTCCTTGGCCGTCGCCAGGTCGAGGGTGCCGTCGCCGAGCACCTCGGCGAAGTCCCGCGCCCGGCGCAGCAGCCGGTTGGCGATGCGGGGGGTCCCGCGGGCGCGGCGGGCGATCTCCATGGCCGCCTCGCTCGCGATGGTCAGGTCGAGGAGTCCGGCGCTGCGGGTCACGATGCGCGCGAGCTGCTCCGGCGGGTAGTAGTCGAGGCGGGCGACGTAGCCGAAGCGGCTGCGCATGGGGTTCGTCAGCAGCCCCGTGCGCGTCGTGGCGCCGACGAGGGTGAACGGGTGCAGCGGCAGCGAGAGGGTCTGCGCGTAGGGACCGTCCCCCTGGACGATGTCGATGCGGAAGTCCTCGACGGCGGTGTAGAGGTTCTCCTCGACGACGGATGGCAGCCGGTGGATTTCGTCGATGAAGAGCACATCGCCCGGCTCCAGCTTCGTCAGCAGGGCCGCGAGCTGCCCTTTGTGCTCGATGGCGGGCGCCGAGGCCATGTGCAGGGTGACCCCGCGTTCCTGCGCCACGATCATCGCCAGCGTGGTCTTGCCGAGCCCTGGCGGCCCACAGAAGAGCAGGTGGTCGACCGGATCGCCGCGCTTGGCCGCTGCCTGCACGAAGACGCGCAGGTTCTCCTTGATCCTGCGCTGCCCGACGAACTCGTCGAAGTGCGAAGGACGCAGGGAAATCTCGTAGGCCTTCTCGCCGGGGCCGACCAGCGTCGGGCGGAGGGTGTCGTTGGGATGCTCGGGCTCCGTCATCGTCCCGTCCTCGCCGTCCTCGCCCCCCTCGCCGTCCTCGCCGCGTTCATCGCAGCGCTCCGAGGGCGTCCCGCAGGATCTCCGCGACCGGCCGCTCCGCGGAGAGGTCGAGGCCGTCGAGGGCGCGCTCCGCTTCGGCGCGTCGGTACCCCATCGACACGAGCGCCGCGATCACCGTCTCGGCCGGTCCCGACAGCTCGGGGGTGCGCGGACGATGCACGTTGGGTCGCGGCTTGCCCGCGCGCCCGTAGGCGATGAGCTTGTCGCGCAGGTCGAGGAAGATGCGCTCGATCGTCTTCTTGCCGACCCCAGGGATGCCTTTGAGCGCCGCGCGATCCTCCCGCGCGATCGCGTCGGCCAACTCGTGGGCATCGAGGGCACCGAGGATCGCCAGCGCCGATTTGGGCCCGATGTTGGACACACCGAGGAGCGCGCGGAACGCGCGGCGATCGTCGTCGGTCGCGAAGCCATAGAGCGTCAGGGCGTCTTCGCGGGCGTGGGTGTGGACGTGGAGGGTGGTCTCTTCGCCTTCGACGAGGCGCGCGCCGACGGGCACATGCAGCTCGTAGCCCACGCCGCCGACGTCGACGATCACGGTCCCGTCGAGGCCGACGTCGGCGATCACCCCGCTCAGTCGTCCGATCACCGTGCGAATCTAGCAGCCCGGCGAAGGGGAGCCAGCGCCTCTAGCGACGTCCGGTCACGGCGCGCGCCCGGGATGCCTGCAGGTGGGTGATGGCGATCGCCAGGGCGTCGCTCGCGTCGACGGGCGGCAGCTCCCTGAGCCCGAGGATGGCGCCGACGAGCCGTGCGACCTGATCCTTGTCGGCCCGCCCGCGGCCCGCCACCGTGCGTTTGACGAGGGCCGGTGGGTAGGCCTCGACGCGGAGCCCCGCGTTGGCCGCGGCGAGCAGCGCGACGCCGCGGGCGTGCCCCAGCTTGAGCGCGGCGCTCGCATGTTTGGCGAAGAAGATGTCTTCGACGGCGACACAGCTCGGCCGGTGCTCGGCGATGACCCGTGCCAGCCCGTCGTGGATGAGCTTGAGTCGGGCCTCGAGGGATCCCTTGGCGGGCGCTGAGATCACGCCGGCGGCGACCACCTTGGCCCGCGGCCCCCAGGGCTCGATGACGCCCCAGCCCGTCCGCCGCGTCCCGGGATCGATACCGAGGATCTTCATCGAGCGGGCACCGGCTCAGTCCTCGAGGGCGGCCAGCGCGCTCTCCGAGAGCTCGAAGTCGCTGAAGACGTTCTGCACGTCGTCGTGGTCGTCGAGGGCGTCGTGGAGCGCCACGAGCTTCTTGGCGCCGTCGCCGTCGACCTCTTTGGGCGTGGTCGGGAGGTACGCGAGCTTGGCCTCGTCGACCTGAACGCCCGCACTCTCGAGGGCCTTGGCCACGGCGTCCAGATCCGCCCGCGGCGTGTAGATCACCCAGGTGTCGCCGACGGCTTCGAGGTCCTCGGCGCCGGCGCCCACGGCGACCTCGAAGAGCTGCTCCTCCGACGCCGCCTCGAGGGGTAGCTTGATGACGCCGCGCCGCTCGAAGGCCCACGCGGCGGACCCCGAGCCGCCGAGCTGACCGCCGTTCTTGTCGAAGATCTTGCGGATTTCGGCGGCCGTGCGGTTGCGGTTGTCGGTCATCACCTCGACGAGGAAGAGCGCGCCTTCGGGGCCGACGCCCTCGTAGAGGAGCTCCTCGTAGGTCACGCCCTCGAGCTCGCCGGTGCCCTTCTTGATGGCCCGGTCGATGTTGTCGTGGGGCATGTTCTGGGCCTTGGCGGCGTCGATGGCCCGGCGCAGCCGCGGGTTGCCCCCCGGGTCGCCTCCGCCGATGCGTGCCGCGATGGTGATCTCCTTGATCAACTTGGTGAAGATCTTCCCGCGCTTGGCGTCCGCTGCGCCCTTCTTGCGCTTGATCGTCGACCATTTGCTGTGGCCGCTCATGGTTCCTCCGTTCGGGCCGCCAAGCGAGCAGCCCGTTGAAATACCTCTCCGTGCGCCTCACGCCCGGGAGCACCGTCCCGCGCGGCGCATCGCGCTTCAAGAATCTTCAAGACTTCCTCGTTGTACTGCATCACGCAGGGGCATCCTCGCGAGCGCGATCCATCACGGTCGATACTTCAACGGCCTGCCCGAACACAAGCGCGAGGAAAGGAACTCCAACTTGGCGGAGGAGGCTCGCTCTTTTCACCGGGAGGGCGAGACGGCGCTCGTGGCCTCGAGCTCGCGCCCGGAGGTCTCGGGGAGGAAGCGGAACACGAGCGCGATCGCTAGCAGGTTGAACACCGCCAAGCTCGCGACGATGGGGCCGAACTCCCCGGTGATACCCACGAGGTAGCCGACGGCCAAAGGAGAGAGCACATAGCCCCAGCGCCCCAGAAGGTTGTTCGACCAAGCGTAGGCCATGCCGCGGCTCTTGGTCGGGAAGAGCTCGGCGGCATAGGCGTTGAGGACCGGCAGGTAAGCGCTCGCGCTGAAGATCCCGGCGGTGAGCGCCAAGGTCAGCGGCCAGAAGCCGTGGGCCGTGTAGCAGGCGGCGACTCCGACGGCGCCCACCCCGAAGATGAGCGCGGCGCCGCGCCGTCGTCCGAGGGCGTCGATGAGCCTGCCGGAAGCGAAGACGAAGGGCATCGAGCCTACGGCAGCGATCGTGATCGCCAGGCCGACCTCCCCGTCCGACAGGCCCCGCTCGCCCATCGCGAACTCCTTCCAGAAGGCGACGGCGTTCTGCGCCGGGATGTAAGCGACGAACCAGAGGAGCGCGAGGGCGAGCATCCGCCGGCGGTACGGCGAGCGCCAGATGGCGAAGAAAGGTTCGGGGGCCTCGTGTCGCGCCGCCTCGAAGCGACCCGTCTCCTTGAGGTTGCGGCGGGCGAAGGCGAGGACCGCCAGCGGCAACACGCCGACGAAGTAGACGCTGCGCCAGCCGTACTCGGTGCGGAGCAGCAAGGGCACGATGCCCGCGCAGAGGATGGAGCCGAGGCTCGAGCACGCCTGGATGACGCCGATGACCATGCCGCGGCGGTGGGCGGGGAACTCCTCGGCGGCGATCACCATGCTGATGGCCCACTCCGCCAGGAGGAAGATGCGCGCAGCAAACTGCGCGGCGGCGAAGGCGTAGACATCGGGGGCCAGCCCGGACGCCAAGGTGAAGAGGGTGTAGCCGACGATGGTGAGGGTGAGCACCCGCGCGCGTCCCCAGACGTCGGCGCGCCGGACGAGCCAGAACGCTGCCAGGGTTCCGGCGTTGACGACTCCCACGAGGTAGCCGGAGGCCTCCGGCGGCAGACCGAGGTCTTCGCGAAGGTTCGGGAGGATCTGGGTCAGGGCCATGAAGTCGTAGCCCTCGAAGAACGTGGCCACGCTCAGGAAGACGAAGAGGCGCCGCTGGTAGGAGCTCAGCTTCGCCCCCGCTCGATCGCCGCAGGCACTCGGCCGCCGGTGGGTTGGCTGAAGGTCCATCAGTAGCGACTATCGCACCGGCGCGCCCCGGAGAAAACGCGGCCCCTCGCGCAAGCGGCGCCCGGATGGCAGAGTGTGCGTGCTGCGGAGGTGGTCATGGGTAGGTTCGGTTCGCTCCTTGGTTTGCTCGTCTTGGCACTGGCTCTCGGCTGCCCTGCGGACGGCGGCAGCGGGCGTCCCCGCGCCGACTCCGGTCGGCTGGACAGCGGCCCCGGGAGCGATGCGGCGACCGACGCGCCGATGCGCCGGGACGCTGCTCGACCCGACGTCGGTGCCCCGGACTCGGCGCCTCGCGAAGACGCGGGCTGCGAAGCGACGACCCCGGTCGAGACGGAGATCGTCGGCGACCCGCCGGACATGCTCCTGATCGTGGACATCTCCGGTTCCATGTGCACGCCGCTGGGCATCGTCCCCGGAGGCCCGAGCAAGCTCGCGATCATGAAGGAGGCGCTGACGACGCAGGTTCGCGACAAGGAAGGGCGGATCAACTTCGGGCTGATGCTCTTCCCCGGTTCGAGCGGCGAGTGTGCGCCCGGCACCGTCGAGGTCCCCATCGCTCCGCGCAACGCGGCGCCCATCAGCGCGCGGCTGGCAAGCCTGCGCGACGACCTCTTCGGCTGCGCGCTGGCCAACTCCGGCGCGACCCCCACGGCCCCTTCCGTCGACGCCGCGCGTACCTACTACGGCACGATCCCCGTCAACCCCATCGGTCGCTACGCGCTCTTGGCTACCGACGGGCTCCCGAACTGCGGCGCGCCGCTGCCCGACGGCGGCACCGAAGAGACCGTTGACGAGACCGTGGCGGCCATCGAGGCGCTGCACGCGGCGGGGGTGACGACCTACGTGCTCGGCTTCGGCTCGGCGTTCGGCAGCGATCCCTCGGCTCTCAACCGCATGGCCGCCGCCGGCGGCACGCCGCGGCCCTTCAGCGCCGACAGCCCGGCCGCCTTGGACGCCGCCCTGGACGCCATCGCTGCCGAGATCATCCCGCCGAGCTGTACGGTCGAGCTCGACGGTCCGACCCGGGACCCGAT
>JALVDI010000585.1 GCA_027009115.1 Polyangiaceae bacterium
CGTGGCGCGGCCGGGCGAGGAAGAGGCAGTGGGCTGTTGGAAGGCCTGAATCGGGGGCCGTCCACAGCTGCGCGCCGTGACCCGTGTGCTATGGGTGCTGGATGCTGCGGAGAATCCTCACCCATCCAGGGGGTGCCCACAAAGACGACCTCTTGGCGGTCTCAGTGCTGGTCGCCCGTCATGGGGTCCCCGTGGTCCGCCGGGAGCCAACGCCGGCCGAGCTCGACGATCCGACCGTGGCCGTCGTCGACGTCGGCGGCGTCCACGATCCGGCCCGGATGTGCTTCGACCATCACCACTTTCCGCGCGAGAGCCCGCCCACGTGTGCTCTGAGCCTCGTCCTCGATCACCTCGGCCTCTACGACGACGCGCGGCGCTTCTGCGACTGGCTGGAGCCCGCCGAGTGGTTCGACTCGCGCGGCCCAACCCAGACGGCGCGCTGGTTGGGCGTCCCGCGCCGAGCGATCGCGCAGTTGCACTCGCCCATCGACGTAACCTTGCTCCGCCGCTTCGCTCAGCACACGGAGCTTCGGCCGGGCCACCCACTCTATGAGCTACTGCGCTATGTCGGCGAGGACCTCCTGGCTCACCTACGCACCGCCCGTGAGCGTGTCGAGCAGGTCGCCTCGCGCGTCGAGCGCTGGTCCATCCCCAGAGGCGACGCGACGATCGAAGTCGTATTCCTCCCGCGCACCGAACCCATCACCGACGAACCCAGCAGCGCGGTGAAGGGCTACGTCCGGGCGAACGCCCTCGAGGGCACGGTAGCCGCGATCGTCTACCCGGACCGGCGCGGCAAAGGCTACGGCATCAGTCGCTACGAAGACCACCCACGCCTCGACTTCTCGCGCGTCGCGCACGAACGAGACGTGCATTTCGCCCACAAGACTGGTTTCATGTGCAAGACCAGTGAGACGGACCCGGAACGTCTCCGCCAGCTCATCGCGCAGGCCTGGGGCTGACCATGCGGCCCACGATGCGCCCGGCCAGGACGAGGGAATCTCGAGAATTCCTGAGGCACGATGCGCCGCGCAGGAACGGGATCTCGAGCCTCAGCCCTTGAACTCTTTTTCGTGCATCCAGGCCGCGTGCTTCGGAGCGCGCTTGGTACGCGACCACTCCTCGAGCATCTCCCACTTCACCGCGTCGAGGCGCGCGAGCTTCTTCTCCTGATCGGGGTCGGGGCAAGCGAGCTCGATGCGGTGACCGTTGGGATCGAAAAAGTAGATCGAGTGAAAGAGCGAGTGGTCCGTCACCCCCACGACCTCAATCCCAGCGGCCTCCAGCTTTTCCCGAAACGCCAGCAGAGTCTCGCGGTCTTCTACCTCGAAGGCGATATGCTGCACCCACTCGGGCGTGTTGGGGTCCTTTCCCATGGGCTCCTTCGTCGGCAGCTCGAAGAAAGCGAGCACGTTGCCGTTTCCGGCGTCGAGGAAAACGTGCATGTAAGGGTCGGGCTCTTTCGTGGAGGGAACCTGGTCTTCCGCGATGGCAAGGACGAAGTCCATGTTCAGATGTTTGCCGTACCACTCGACGGTCTCCTTGGCGTCGTGGCAGCGATAGGCGACGTGGTGAATCTTGCGGACCTTCATGGGGCATCCTCCGACTGAGGCGGCGTAGTGCCTCTCCCTCGTCAGCTCTAGAGCGTCGCCGCGCCGGCGAGCTAGGAGGAAGGCCACACAGGCGCTTGATCGGAGCTGCCGCGCTGGGCTACGTCCCTGCGCATGTCGAACCCCATCGCCACCTTCGAGACCTCCCTCGGCACCTTCAAGGCCGAGATCTTCGTCGACCGCATGCCCATCACCGCCGGCAACTTCGTCCGGCTCGTCAAGGATGGCTTCTACGACGGACTGCACTTCCACCGCGTCATCGACGACTTCATGTGCCAGTTCGGCTGCCCCCACAGCCGCGACCCCCAGAGCGGTCGCGCGGGCACGGGCGACTCACCCTACGGTGCGATCCCCGACGAGCACCCCGAGGACGCGAAGATTTCGAACGAACCGGGCACCCTCTCGATGGCCAACGCGGGGCCCGGCACGGGCAGCTCCCAGTTCTTCATCAACCTGCGCCACAACCCCTACCTGGACTTCTTCACGCCGGGTCAGTCCAAGCACCCGGTCTTCGGCAAGGTGATCGAGGGCTTCGACGTGGTACAGAAGATCGGCAAGACCCCCACGGACGGGCGGGATCGCCCGATCACGCCCGTCCAGATGATCCGCATCACCCTCGAGGAATGAAGCCCCAAGGCGGGCTCCGCAGGGAACCCCGAGGACCCTCGAGGCCCGCCATCCATCCGGCAGCCGCTCTGCTTTCGCTCGAAGAACGCGCCGCTCTACCGGAGCTTCAAGCCCGGACCGCTCCTCCGAACACAGCCCCGGGCAGGGCCCGAGCACGTTAGAAAGCGACCGCCCGCGCGGCGTGCTTCGCCGCGTCCGACTCCCCGCCGACGGGACAGCGGATCGTCGCGTGGTCAGAAGGGCGTCAGACTGTGGAGCCAGTCGCGGCCCGCCGCCAAACCCCAGGCGCCGGCAGTGCTCGCCCAGTTGGGATCCGGCTCGCTCCCGCAACCGGCGACCGAGTGGTAGCAGTGGTCGGCATTTCCGTCGGCGACCTGACGGTCGGCGACCAAGATCCAGCCGCTGCCGTTCGGTCGGAGACACTCCTCGATCGGCGCCCCGCAGCTTCGGCCGCTCAAAGCGTCCATCTGCTCGCGCAAGGTCGGGGTAAGACCGAGGTCGGTGAAGGGTCCGTAGAGGGTATCCGAGGCGCCATTGACGAGCCGGAGCGCGTCGCTGCTCAGCGCACGGGAGTCCACGAGGCAACTCCCCAGGTTCACGCTCCCCCGGTTCATCACATAGCCCACCCCCGTGGCGAGGACGGCCCGAATCCGCGCGTCGTGGTTCTGCGCAAGCATCGCGATCTGCCCCCCCTGGTCGTGTCCCACGAGGGCCACGCCTCGATCGCAGACGCTGCCGACCATCGAGCAGAGATCGAACAAGAGCCCGCCGCTGATCCCGCCGGAGCCGGCGAAGATCTCGCGCGCCTTGGCGTCGAGCTGCGCGCAGCTCGAAACCGGGCTGTCGTCGTAGGCCGCGCTCGCCGCGAAGTAGCCGAGCTCCGCCATGGCGCGCAGCCACGCCCGCGCCACGGGGCTGTCGTAGGGCTCGCCGGCCGCCGGCAAATACAGGAAGACGGGGACGTCGTCGCGGGCCGGGAGCTCGTTGACCAAGACATCGAAGACCCGCACCTCCGAACCGCGCATGACCCCGTACTGGAAGACACTTTCCTCGATGCCGCCGCCGTCGGGACGGCGCGCGTCGCGCACCCCACTGTCGGCGAGCCCGCCGTCCGGCCCCCCACCGTCGGCGCTGGAGGCGTCCGGACCCGGATGGCCGGCGTCCAGCCCCCCTCCGTCAACGCCGGCGTCCCGGCCGCTCGCAGGCTCGCACCGTCCGTCGACGCAAACGAAACCAAACGGACAGTTGCGCGAGCTCGCGCACTCGTCGCCGAGGCCCCCGTCCGTCCCGTCGCCGCCTCCGCTACCGCAGTCGCACGCGCCGAGGGCCACGAGCACGCCAAGGATCCACCGCATCGGCTCAGCGTATCACGCCGGCGGAAAACCGTTCAGGAGAGCTGACCGAGCACACGGCGGAAGCGCAGCGCCGGTTCGGAGATCCAGAAGCGAGCGAGCTCGGTGGCCTCGTTGTCCGGACCGATGGCCTCCCCGAGGGTGGCGGTCACCGCAAGCAGATCGTCGGCCACCAGCAACGCCGCTTTGGAGGCCTCCAGCCGAACCGCGCGTGCCCATGGCCCCAAGGGCGCAGGTGCGGCCGCCGCCAGGCGCTGCGCGGCCTCCTGCACCCGGCCGCGCCCGAAGAAACCGATGGCTTTGCCCACGCGCTGCGTCTCCGCCTCGAGGGCGTCGAGCTCGTCTTGGTCGAAACGCACCCCCAGAGCGAAGGAAGGCTCGAAGTGACGAGCGAGGGCCACGAGGATTCGTTCGAGCCGCTCGTCCTCGACGTGATCGAGGGCGGCGGCCTGCCGGGCCACCAGCCCGATCGGGCGCGCGAGCTCGAAAGCCAACGCAGCCGGCGTCGCGCGAGCCAGGGTGCTGGGGATCAGCACGGCCGGCGGCGAGCCCGCGAGGACGAAACCGTGGCGGTAGCGATCGCCCTCGAGCACGAAGAGGTCGAACTCGGGGTCGCCGAAGATCGCCGCCACGCGGTCGGCGAGGACGCGCACCGGGTGCGAATCGCCCGGTCGCAGGCGGTCGCGCTTGCTCACGCCCCACCGGGCGTAGTCGACCCCCTCGAGCTTCGCCACGATCTCCGCGGTGGCCGGCAGGTACGACGCCCAGGGCGACCCGAAGGTGCCTGGGCCAAACAACCTCGCGAGGTTGCCCGCCGACAGGGCGCGGGGCCCCAGCGCAGCCACTTGCGCTGGGCGCGCAGCCACCGCGCCCTCCTCTTCGGCGGACGCCTGCTTCGAAGCGACGAGGGGCGCGAGCGCTCGGGCCGCCCCCGGGCCGTCGCCGCGGGCGGACAAGATCGCGCTGGCGGCCCTCCAGGCGGCAGGCTCTCGGGCGTCGAAGGCGATGAGCCGGCGCGCTTCGTCGAGGGCTTCGGCGTCCCGGCCAGCACGCCGGAGCGCCCCGACCAGCGCCAAGGATACCGAGGAATCGTCCGGCAACTCTTCGGTCCCGCGCTGGAGCGTCGCGATGGCGAACTCCACACCTCCCCGAGAGCGCTCCGAGGTGCGGGCGAGCTCCCGGTAGGCGACGGCCCGATGGGCGCGAGGGGTCCCGGCGCGCGAGAGGAAGCGCCCGAGCGCCTGCGGATAGGCGTCGTCGGTGCACGCCTCCGGTGCGACCTCCGACAGGGCCCGAAAAACTTCACCGGCGAGCCCCACGGGCCCTTCGATCGCGATCGCCTCCAGCGCCGCCGCGGCGGCCTCGGGAAACGCCCCGCGCTCCCGCTCGATCTCGGCTAGCTCCGCGAGGGCGGCGGCGCGATCGCGATCGTCGGCGACGATCCCCAAGAGGCGGCGGACGAGGGCGAGTGCCTCGACGTCGTTGCCGCGCAGGCGCTCGACGCGAGCGAGGGCCGAGAGTGCCGCCGGATCGGCGTCGCGGCGGGCGAGGACCGCGCGGAGGTCGGCCGCCGCTCCGTCGAAGTCGAGTAGATGCTGCTCACGGATAGCCGCTACACGCAGCCGGATCTGCACCTGTTCGTTCGGCGCCAGCCGTGGCAACGAGGCTTCGAGGGTCTCGACCGCCGCCGTCCACTGCTCGCTCCGCTCGAGGTAGTCCGCGAGCTGCCGCGACGCCCAGCGGTGCGCAGGGCTGTGGACGAGCGCCTGCCGCACCGAGGCGATGGCGGCGGGCAGGTCGTCCTGGAGCTCCGCCTGAAGCTGCGCGACGCAAAGATGCAACGCGGCGGCACGCGACGGGTCGCGGGCGCTACGGCTCGCGTGCGCCAGACGTTCGATCAAGAACGGGACGCCATCGCGATGCATCAGGGTCGCCATGAGCCCCATGGCGGCCTCGGGGCTGTCGGGTTGGGCCTCGAGCGCCTCGGCGTAGCAGGCCGCCGCTCGCTCCTCCTGCCCTGTGGCCACGAAGGCCTCCGCCGCATCGAGGAAGAGCCGCACGGCAAGGGGCCGGTCCCGGGTGACGTCGCGCTCGCCCCGCGCGGCCTCGAGGAGCGCGGCGGCATCACCGAGGGCTCGGGCCGCAAGGGAGAGCCCTCGGCGCGCCCCAAGGTCGCGTCCGTCCTGCGCGACCGCCGCCCGAAACGCCTGAAGTGCGCCTGGAGCGTCGCCCCCGTCCAGCCGCGCGCGGCCGAGCCGGTAGTGGTCGTCCGCCGAGAGGCTCGGGTCGCGCGAGAGGCCCGCCAGCCGCTCCAGGGCCCGCAGCTCGGCTTCCACGTCGCCGTCCCGCGACGCCTCCAGGGCGAGTTGCTCGAGACACTCGGGGTCGTCGGGACGCAGGCGCGCGACGCGCTGGAGCACCGGACTCAGCGGCTCGCCCCGCTCTCGTCGGAGCCGCAGCAACTCGCCGAGGGCGGCCAACACGGCGGCCTCATCCGAGGAGGCACCGGCCAGGCGCGCATACGCCGCGCTCAACGCGGAGGAATCGGAGAGGCGGAGGCCGAGCTCTTCGGTGGCGCCGATCGCCCCGACGAACTCGGGGTGCGCGCGCAGATAGCTCGCGGCGTGGTCTCGGGCCTCCGAGTCCGGGGCGCTGCGCACCTCGACGAGGGTCCGCTCGAGGGCCACCTGGCCGCCCAGATAGGCATCCGGCGACGCCTCCGCCTCTTCCGCGAGCGCCAGGGCGAGGCGCCCCCACTCCTCGGCCTCCACCAGGAGTCGAAAACGGGCATCCAAGGCCACCCGATGCCGAGGATCGGCCTGGGCCGCGCGTTCGTAGGCCGCGAGGGCCGCCGCCGGATCCCCGAGACGATGTTCTTGAAGCTGCCCCAGCCGAACGGCGAGCGCAGCCCGCTGGCTCGGCTCGCCCGTCCCCTCGAGAGCCGCGGCGAGCTCGGCAGCAAGATCCGACCAGGCCTCCGTACGCTCGAGGACGCGCCACAGCGCGTCGCGCGCCGCGGTGAAGCCCGGGTCTTCCCGCAACGCCTCTCGATAGCTGGCCACCGCCGCGTCCGGTCGACCCAGGCGCCTCTCTTCGAGCTCGCCGATCCCAAAGCGCAGACGCGCCCGCTCCTCCCGGTCGTCGCTGCACGCGACTCGACGCTCGTACAGTGAGCGAAGCGCGTCCCAGCGACCCGCCGCAGCCTCGATGAGCGAAAGCGTCTCGAGGGCGGGTACGTAGTTCGGACTTCCCTCGAGAATCGCCTGAAGCGCGCGACGCGCGCCCGCGCGGTCGGCGAGGCGATCGAGCTCGACACGGGCGGCGCGGTGAAGGAGCGCGTCCCGCCGCCCAGCATCCTTCGTGAGGGCAGCCTCGGCGCGCAACGCCTCGACCAGGCGCTCGTCTCGGCCAGCACGAGCGGCCGCTCGTTGCACCGCGTGCTGCGCACCGAGCGAGGTGGGGTCGAGCGCCAGCAGGCGCTCGTACACCTGAAGCGCCGCGGTGGGATCGTCGAGCCGATCCTCCAGGAGGTTGCCCAAGCGCGTCAGCCATGCCGAGGCCTCCCCCGAATGCGGCGCCCGATCCACGGCACGCCGATAGAGGTCCGCGAGCTCGGGCCACCGACCGGCCGTCGCATGCAGACGGCAGAGTGCTTCGAAGGCCTGGGCGTGATCCGGATCGATGGCGAGGACGCGGGCGTAGCGATCGGTGGCGTCCTCGGGACGACCCAGGCGCTCCTCGAAGAGCAGGCCGACCCGGTACAGCAGTTGCGCCTGGACCCGCGGGTCGGTGGACACCTCGGCCCGACGCGCCAACACCGCCACGAGTGCCACCCAGTCCTGCGCGGCCTGAAGTTGCGCGCAGAGCTCCTGCGCGGCGGGCTCGAAGCGAGGATCCGCATCGAAGGCGCGGGCGAGCCAGGCGCGCGCTTCTTCG
>JALVDI010000586.1 GCA_027009115.1 Polyangiaceae bacterium
CGGCATGTGGCGAGCGACGCGGCGGCTGAGGCGGGCGCGCGCCCTGAGAGGCCTCTGACAGGCCGCTACGCCTTTTCCGAGCTACTCGAGCTACCCGCACCGAGCTACTCGAGCTACCCGCACCGAGCTACTCGAGCTACCCGCACCGAGCTACTCGAGCTACCCGCACCGACGAGCTGGCGAACCACGTGAGCGCGTCGAAAAACCATCGTCGGTCGATCCGTGGACCGGGCGGGACCGGTGGCCCATCCGCGAGGCAAGGGAATGCCGAGCCTTGTCGAGCTGAGAGGATGGCGGCAGAGGCCGTGCGCAGGCCGCGGAGCAGCGACGAGGAGTCTTGTGATGGGCTTGACGCGGGCATCGTGAAGGAACCCCACCGACAGGCGCCTGCGGGTGCGCCACCGCACTGGCGCGGCGGGCCCCGAGGGGCCCCGGACCGCTCGTCGCCCTATCCGCGTAGGCGATCGGTCGAGCGCGACCCAACGCGGACGCACGGTCATGGGCTGCGTGGCGGCGAGCCGAAGGCGTTGGACCCTCCCGAAACGTACGCGTACGATGCCCCGAGCTCGACCGGGCGGGCGAGCTCGGGGCTGCTTTGCGGTGGAGGCGCAGGGAATCGAACCCTGGTCCGGAGCCGTTCCAGATCGGCGTCTACGTGCGTATTCCACGTATTGAGGATTCGCGACGAGTCGCGCCCGTGGACGGGCTCTCTTCGCCGCTAGCCATCCTTCGTCTCGTCACCGCGGCGGATGGCGCACGCGATGACCAGTCAGTTCGAATGACGCCTCGGCAGGGAGCACTGACGGCCTCCCTGCGTCGACGGCCCTTGCGCTAATCAGGCAGCAAGAGCGAGTGCGTTGTCGTTGGCACTTGGGAATTCCCGGATTTTTTGCGCTGTTCCGAGACAGCGGACACGCAACCGATCCTTCTTCGACCCCGTCGAAACCGATCGCCCCCGTGAGGACCCAACTTGTCAACGAACCTCGCCCCAGCATGCGCACGGCCGCCCTCGACCGCAAGTGGGCCCCTCCCGAGGGCGCTTTCCGCTATCCTTGAGGGCGGTGGCTTTCCTCGAGATCGGAGGTGCGGTGATGGCGCGGGTGTGGACTTCGCTCGGCTTGCTGGTCGGGCTGGTCGGGTGTGCGTCCGATGTCGACCTCTGCGGCGGCGGGAGCGTCTGTGGCGAGGACGGAACCACATACGCGGACTATTGCGCAGCCGGCAACGCGGGCGTCGCGGTCGCCCACCCGGGCCCTTGCGTGGACGAATGCGAAGGGGAACCGTGCCCGCCCCGCGACGCCGGACGCGACGCGGACACCCGGGATGGGGGCAGCCGCGACGGCGGGCGAGTCGACGCCAGCCGACTCGACGGTGGGCGCGCGCTCGACGCGCGCATTCTCGAAGCCGGAGCCGACGCCGGCGTATGCCCGGGCGACCTGGCCTTGTGTGACGACGCCTGCGTGCTCCTCGGGTCCGTCGCCAACTGCACGGACTGCGGCGACGTGTGCGACGGTGTGCCGCCGGGCGACTCCTCGGGGACGAACGTGTGCACAGCCAGCGGCTGCGTCGTGGAGTGCAAGGAAGGCTTCGGCGACTGCGACGACGACCCGAACAACCCCTGCCAGTCGCTGCGCACCCAGCTCCACTGCGGCAGCTGCGGAGACACCTGCCGCGGCGGCAGTTGCACCGACGGTAGCTGCCGTTGCCCACCAGAGCGCTCAGCCCTCTGCGACGGCGTGTGCGTGGACACGGACACCAACGCTACGCACTGCGGCGACTGCAACCATCCATGCGACCCGGGACAGGCGTGCGTCGCCGGGATCTGCGAGGCCGCCGAGGGCGACATCAATTGCACGAACCCGGCCGACTGGGACTGCATGTTGACCCGGACGGGCTGTGTGGCGAGCTGCAACGGACGGGAGTTCCGCGTCGAGGGCGGCGTCGCCTCATGCGACGGGACCGATCGCGTCTGCGTCCCTCCCGTCGTCGGTGGCCTCCCGCGGCCCTGTCGCGCGTGCATCATGGAAGCCCGCATCTGTTGCAGCGACTGACCGAGCGACCCTCGCTCCGGATGCGCCCGCGCGCTATAGCGGGCCCATGATCGAGCGCGTCCTGAGCGGTTGGGGCAACCACCCGCGCCTCCGCTGCCGCGTCGCCACCCCTGAGCGGCGCCCGCACGTCGCCCGCATGCTGGAGCGCCACACCATCGCCCGCGGCCTCGGCCGCAGCTACGGCGACGCGGCCCTCAACGACCGCGGGGTGGTCCTCGAAACGCGCCGGCTCGACCGCTACCTCGCCTTCGACGAGACCACCGGCACGCTGACATGCGAAGCGGGCACGAGCCTCGCGCAGATCATCGAGGACTTCGCCCCCCGCGGTTTCTTCCCAGCCATCACGCCGGGGACCAAGTTCGTCACCGTCGGTGGGTGCATCGCCAACGACGTGCACGGCAAGGCCCACCACGTCGACGGCTGCTTCTCCCAGTGCGTCGAGTCCATGGAAGTCTTGCTCGCCGACGGACGGATCGTGCGCGCCAGCCGCGAGGAGCACCCGGATCTCTTCTGGGCGTCGTTCGGGGGCATGGGCCTGCTCGGCGTGGTGCTCACCGCCACGCTTCGCCTCCGGCGCATCGAGACGACCTACTTCCGCCAGCTGGCCGTCCCCGCGAAGAACCTCGACGAGCTCCTCGACGCCCTCGAACAGTACGACGCGCGCTTCCCCTACTCCGTCGCCTGGATCGACTCGCTGGCGACGGGGCGCTCCCTCGGCCGCGGCGTGCTCACGGTCGGCGACCACGCCTCCCTCGACGAGCTGCCCCCAAGCAAGCGCGGCGACCCCCTCGCCGTCGCGGCGCCCTCGCCGATCTCCGTCCCTTTCGAGCTGCCAAGCTTCACCCTCAACACCTTCACGGTGCGCTTGCTCAACTTCGCGCTCGGGGGTGTGCAGGCCAAAGGCGCGCCCATCGCGCACTACGAGAAGTTCTTCTACCCCTTGGATTTCGTCGGCGAATGGAACCGCGGCTACGGCCGACGCGGCTTCACCCAGTACCAATTCGTCGTGCCCCTTGGGGACGGGCGGCGCTGGGTGCGCCGAATCCTCGAGCGCATCACCACCAGCGGGCAGGCCCCGTTCCTCAACGTCCTCAAGCGTTTCGGCAAAGAGAGCGAGGCCATGCTCTCGTTCCCTTTCGAGGGCTACACGTTCGCCATCGATTTCCCCGTCCGCGCGGGCCTTTCCGAGCTTCTGCGGGATCTCGACGCGATGGTGCTCGACGCCGGCGGCCGCGTGTACCTTGGCAAGGACGCCTTCCTCGACGCGGCGACTTTTCGGCGCATGTATCCGCGCCTCGATCGCTGGCGGGCGATCAAGGCCACCTACGATCCGGACGAGCTGTTCTCCTCGGCGCTCTCCCGGCGTGTCGGCCTCACCAGCGCCTGACGCGGCGCTCCTGGAGCGCTCAGGGCTCGCAGGCCTTCGCCTGCCACCGGCGGCGGCTGTCGCGGTAGTGCCGCCAGCAGACGGGGACGTACTTTTCGTCGGCGCCGAGGTCGATCTGAGGCCCCTCGAAGATCGGCTCCCCATCGAGCAGCCGGAGGTTGAACACGGCCTTTCGCCCACAGTAGTAACAGGTGACCTTGACCTCCTCGATGCTGTCCGCGAGCTCGAAGAGGCGGCGTGCCCCTGCAAAGAGCTCCGCCCGAAAGTCCGTGCGCAGGCCGTAACAGATCACCGGGACGTCGTGATCGACGGTCAGATCGCGGAGCTGGTCGATGATGCGCGCCGGGAGAAACTGCGCCTCGTCCACGAGCACGCAGTCGAGGTCCCCAAGCTCTGCCAACGGGAGATCGTCGTCGTCCGCCAACAGAAAGTCAGCTTCGGCTTCGAGCCCGCTACGGCTCCGAATCGCAGTCGTCCCGAAGCGTTCGTCGAGCTTCGGCTTCATCAGCACACAGCGCTTCCCTTGCTTGCGGTAGTTGTGGGCCACCGCGAGGAGGTTGAGCGTCTTGGCGCTGTCCATGGTCCCATAGCGAAAGTAGAGCTTGGCCACGGCGGGCTTCTTAGCAGCCCGTCGGGCTCTTGGCGCGCCCTCAGCCGCCGACCGGCAACGCCGCGATCCACGCCCGAACAGCTTCGAGCCCAGTAGGATCGATCCGCTCCGTCGCCAGAGGAGGCATCTGGGCCGAGCCCCGCATCCCCATACGGCGCGTGAGGGTGCTCCCATCGGGGTCGCCCGGAGCGACGCGGAGGGTCGCGCCGGGAGCGGTCCAGGCGCTCGGGCGCCCGACCGCCGAGCGATACACGCCCGTCTCCTCCAGCGACGGCAGCCCGGACCGTACGAAGAGCTCGAGGCCCGCGCGAGGCACGAACCCTCCGTGGCAATGGCCACAGTTGGCGTGAAGGTAGCCGAGGGCCGCGCGAACCGTCGGATCCGTCGAAGGGATGTCCGCCTGGGCCGGCGAGACCGGCGGAGCGAGGACCCCCGCGGCGTTCAGTCCGTCGAGGGACAGAGCGCTCCCCGAATGGTTGAGTTGGAGCGCGCTGAAGCCCAGGAGCACGTCGGGCTGCCCGCCGCCGGCATGACAATGCGCGCAGAGAGCGACCGCCGGAATGTCGTGACCGGTGCCGAGCACATCGGTGGCTCCTTCCGTCACTTCAACGGCTCGGTCCTGCGCCTCGTTCCAGGCGTAGGTCCGCATCTCCCACGCGCCGATCCCCTCGTCCTCACGCACCTTCTCGAAGTAGCGGGTCTCCAGGCGCACGCCCTCCAGGAGGAAGGTCTTGTAGACGCGCGTGCCGACGGGAAAGACCCAACCGTCTGGACGCGACGCGTCG
Organism: Polyangiaceae bacterium; assembly: GCA_027009115.1. Taxonomy (GTDB): domain Bacteria; phylum Myxococcota_A; class Polyangia; order Polyangiales; family Houyiibacteriaceae; genus JALVDI01. Next base: position 4,834 of record JALVDI010000586.1, read on the forward strand.
ATGGTCGCGCCCTCCGGGAGGGCGATGTAGCGCTCCTTGTCGGTCCCGTCGCTCCACAACCAGAACTGGGGATCGTACGCTGCCAGGTCCCTCGCGAGCCGCTGGCACGCAGCGTCGACGTACAGCCCCGGCGGACCGTCGCAAGGACGCTCGGGGGCCGCGTCCACGCCCTGGTCCGGCGCCGCGTCGGTGCTTCCTCCGTCGCCGGCATCCTCGCCGTCGGCGTCAGGCACGCTGGCGTCCGCCGGGAGCGCCGCGTCCACGCCGCCCGCGTCCGGGCCGCTGTCGGGCGCCGCGTCGTCGCCGCAGCCGGCGATCGAGGCGCTGGCGAGCAGGATCGCCGCCTTCACCAAGGTCCTCCGGACGAGAGCACCGCGCATCGGCAGGAGTATGGGGGGCGTGGGCGGCCGCTGTCGACCGGCGCCGTGGACCCGCCACCAAATGAGCGCCGCGGGGACACCCGGCTGCGCCAAAGCACATCCCAGAACCCCTCTCAAGACCCCTCGTCGCCGCTCCGCGGCCTGCGTACTCACCTCGGCAATACTCCCCATCGGTCGCGCCCAGTCCACGAATCGATGGACGATCGCTCTTGAGATGTGCTGTAGACTCCCGCCATGCACCGCCAGGACGTCCACACCATCGACGATCTCGACGACCGTGAACAGCTCGCCCTCGGCGGCTTGATACGCGTGCTCATCCGCCTCGACGGGAGCTTCTCCGAAGAAGAAGAGGCCTACCTCACTCGGGTCGCCGAAAGCATCGGCGGAGCGGACGCCCTGTGGAAGGTCATCTCTCGCTCCGCCCAAGAGCTGCCCGACGACGACGCCATCCGCGAAGCCGCGCGGGCCGTCCAGCGGCCCGGAGCGCAGGCGCTCATCCGGCAAGTCCTCGAGGGCATCGCTCGCGCCGAGACGATCACCTTGGCCGAACAGAAGCTGCTCGACTGGCTGGACGATCTCTGGGGAATGAGCGGCGAAACACCCCCGGCCGACTGAGTCCCCCCAAGCTCCGCCGTCGCCTACGCGCCCGCCACAGCACCCAGCGACCGCGGTCCATCGCAGTCGGCATGACGGGGCACAACGCTCAGTGAGCGTCGGCCCAGCTGCGGCCTCGACCGATCTGCACCTCGAGGGGCACCTCGAGATCGTCGAGTGGCCTCTCCATCGCTGCACGCACGAGCAGGGCGAGCGCTTCGACCTCCCCGACCGGCGCCTCGAAGAGAAGCTCGTCATGGATCTGGAGGAGCATCCGCGCGTCGGCGCCGGCGTCCCGTAGGCGTCGGTCGATCTCGAGCATGGCGAGCTTGCACAGGTCGGCGACGGACCCCTGGATGGGTGTGTTCGTCGCGATTCGCTCGCCGTAGGCGCGCTCCGCCATGTTCTTGCTGCTGAGCTCGGGAAGGTACCGACGCCGACCCAGCAGGGTCTCGACGTAGCCGCAGCGGTAGGCCTCGTCGACGAGTTCGGCCTGCCACATCGCGACGCCGGCATAGGCCTCGAAGTAGCGCTCGATGAGCGCCTTGGCTTCGGCACGCGGCACCCCGAGGCTCTGTCCGAGAGCCGTGGCCCCCTGACCGTAGAGGGTCGCGAAATTCACCGTCTTGCCGACGCTTCGTTGCCCACGGTCGACCTCGTCGATGGACACCCCGAAGACCTCACTGGCGGTCTTGCGGTGCACGTCGACCCCACTCCGAAACGACTCGATCAAGAGCTCGTCGCCGCTCATGTGCGCGAGGATACGCAGTTCGATCTGGCTCCAGTCGGCGCTCAACATCACCCAGCCTTCACGCGGGACGAAGGCTTCCCGAATGCGGCGCCCGTCGCCGCTGCGGATGGGCGTGCGCTGCAGGTCGGGGTCCGTCGTGATGAGGCGACCGGACGCCGCGGTCGTTTGCTGAAAGGTGCAGTGGATGCGCCCAGTGGCCGGCTGGATGGCCTCGCGGAGCACGCGGGTGTACGTGTTGACGAGCTTGGCCAGAGCACGCCACTGGAGCACGAGCGAAGCGATCTCGTGCCTGGGCGCAAGACGCTCGAGCACCTCGGCAGCGGTGGAGTACCCCGTCTTCGTCCGCTTGATCACGGGCAAGCCGAGCTCTTCGAAGAGCACCTGCGCGAGCTGCTTGGGCGAGCCGAGGTTGAACTCTCGCCCGGCGATCGCGTGGATCCGGGCCTCGAGGGCGCCCCTGCGCTCGTCGAACTCGGCGCCCAGACGCTCGAGGACCGCCGCGTCGACCCGCACCCCCTCCCGCTGCATGGCCGCGAGCACGCGCGTCAAGGGGAGCGAGATCTCGTAGAGGTATCGCCCCTGACCGGCGTCCTCCACGGCCTCGGCCACCTTGGGCCAGGCCTCCGCGATCGCGGCTGCCCGATGGCACGCGTAGGGCGCGAGCTGGTCGGGCGAGAGGGCGGTGAGATCGGCTCGGCGGCTCCCAACGGCGTCCGCGAGGGACATCAGCCCGCGGTGGAGGTAGGTACGCGCCACCTGGTCGAGTCGGTGCGGCAAATCGCGGGTCGGGTCGACCAGGAAGCTGCCCAGACGCGTGTCGCCGACCACTCCCTCGAGGGCGACGCCGACGCTGGCCAAGACGCAGCGCACGTCCCGCAGGTCGTGGGTCAGCTTTGGGCGGCCCGAGTCCCCCGCCCAGCGCCGGAGCAAGGGCAGCGCCCCGTCCCCTCGTTCGGACTCACCC